>JAJRVC010000502.1 GCA_024277475.1 Deltaproteobacteria bacterium | reverse complement strand
TCAGTCATGGCGCTTTGTTTGCTTTGGGCGCGTATTTTGCGCTCTCGTTGCAAACAATCGTCGGCTACTGGCCGGCGTTGATATTGGCGCCTATCTTTGTCGGTGTTCTGGGACTGGGGATCGAACGATTCGGGATCCGGCGGATTTACGGAAAAGATCCCCTGTTCGGTTTGCTTCTGACACTGGGCATGGCGATGGCCTTTGAAGAGATCATCCGCATGATCTGGGGCAAGTCCGGCTATTCTCTGGCGCCGCCGGCCTTTGCGGCCGGACCTATCAATCTGGGTATTTTATGGTATTCGAAGTATTTGCTTTTTTTGGCATTGCTTTCCCTGGTTCTGCTTTTTCTGGTCTGGCTGTTTCTGGAAAAAACACCGTACGGAGCCATTATCAAGGCCGGCGTTTCAGATAGTGAGATGGTACTGGCACTGGGTAAGAATTTGGGCAGACTTCGCACCCTGGTATTCGGATTTGGGGCAGCCCTGGCCGGCATCGCCGGAGTAATCGCCGGCCCCATGTGGAGTTTGAAGCCGACAATGGGGACCGAAATTTTAATGCCGTCGTTTGTGGTGGTGGTAATCGGAGGCATCGGCAGTTTTTGGGGGGCGGTTATCGGAGGACTGATTGTGGGACTTTCCAAAAGCCTGAGTATTTTGATTTATCCACGGATGTCCGAGCTTGCCATGTATTTTATCATGGCTATTGTACTGGTCCTTAGACCCCGCGGAATTATGGGTGAAAAATCTCTGTTAGAAGAATAAAAGGGAATAGAGCATGGATGTCTTGCGATATATTAAGCACCCGTTGTTTTTAATGTTGTTTTTTTTCTTTATCGCACCGGTGGCGATCATTCCCCTGGGCGGCATGTCGCTGGCCATCGAGGTCATGATCTGGGCCGTGTTCGCCATGGGATTCAACATCCTGCTGGGTTACACCGGATTGCCTTCCTTCGGCCACGGTCTTTTTTTCGGCAGCGGTGCTTATCTTTTCGGCCTGATTCAGCATTACGTCGTCAAAGGAACCTGGATACCTTTGGCCGGAAGCATTCTGGGGTGCGTGATCATCGCCGCTGTCTTGGCCGTCTTTATGGCAAAAAAAAGAGGCATTTATCATGCCCTGCTGACCATCGCCTTTACCCAGATGTTCTTTTTTATCGCTTTTCAATGGGACGCAGTAACCGGTGGCGAAAACGGTTTGATGGGCATCGAGCGTTACCCGCTGAGCTTTTTCGGTCTGTTTGACATTGCGATCGAAAGTTCGGTAAGCCTTTATTATTTTGTGTTCGCCATCCTGGCCGTCAGCACCCTATTGCTGTGGAAACTGATCCATTCCCCGCTGGGTACCGTATTTTACGCCATCAAACAAAACGAGCTGAGAGCAAAATATCTGGGCTACAACACACCATTTTATAAATGGCTGTCTTGGATTATCTCCGGTGCCTTTGGTGGACTGGCCGGTGCCTTGTACGCCTTGCTCACGCACGGTGCCTTTGCCGATCCGATTCACTGGACCCGCTCGGGCGATGTTGTCATGATGGTCATTATCGGCGGGGGACTTACCAACTTTTTCGGTCCGATCTTGGGTGCGATCATTTTCATTGCCCTCCGGGATATTTTCTCGACTTTAACCCAACACTGGTATTTGTTTTATGGATTGCTCATCGTAGCTATCATTCTGTTTATGCCCGAAGGCATCCTGGGTTATCTCAAGGTGGGCAAATCCGGGGCGCAGGAGGGCCAGAAAGAATTAAAGCCGGCTTCGCTGGAGTTTAAGGGGGTTGAATAATGGCCATATTGGAAACTGCCGGAATCAGCAAACACTTTGGCGGATTGATGGCAAACGACGATGTCAGCTTCACGGTGGAGGAAGGCAATATTACTTCCATTATAGGTCCCAACGGGGCCGGTAAGACCACCCTGTTCAACCTGTTGACCGGCCTATACAAGCCGGACGGGGGCCGGATCCTGTTTGAAGGGCGGGATATTGCGGGTTGGCCGATTCACAAGATTGTCAATCTCGGGATTGTCCGTTCTTTTCAGGTGTTAAATATATTCAATGAAATTTCGCCGGCCGACAACATACGCCTGGCTGTTCAGTCACGTAAAAAACGAAGTTTAAATTTTTTCCGTTCAGCCACAGGATTCGAAGACATCAATCAGGAAGCCGATGCGGTGCTCGAGGAGATTGGCTTGTCCGCGCTCAAAAATCTGCCAACCAAAAACCTTTCATACGGCGATAAGCGTGTTTTGGAGATCGGTATTGCAATGGCGTCCAAACCCAAACTGCTGTTGATGGATGAGCCGACTTCCGGCCTGCCGACTTCGGAAACGGAGCGGATCAAAGAATTCATCAAGAAAATATCGGCGCGACTGACCGTGGTGGTGATCGAGCATGATATGGATATCGTATTGACCATTTCCGATATCATCATAGTCCTGCACCAGGGCCGTGTTATCGCACAGGGCGCACCTGAAGAGATAAAAGCTAACGACGAAGTTCAGGAAGCTTACCTGGGAGGGATAGATTGATGGTTGAGAAGCAGACTATTTTGGAGGTCGATAAAATTGATTCGTTTTACGGGGAAGCTCATATTCTTCATCAAATAGAACTTGAGGTCAAACAGGGGGAAGCCGTGGCCGTGTTAGGGCGCAACGGAGCGGGGAAAACGACCCTGTTACGGAGCATCCTCGGCCTGACCCCGGCCAGATCCGGCGCGATCGCTTTTCAGGGAAAGGATATCACGCACTTGCCGACCAATGATATCGCCAATTTAGGAATAGGCTGGGTGCCGGACAATCGCAGAATTTTTCCGACCCTGACGGTCCGGCAAAATTTAGATATTGCAAGAAAAAAGGGTTTTGAAGGAAAAATTCAATGGGACCTTGAGCGGGTGTACAAGCACTTTCCTGCCCTCAAGGAGTTAGCCAATCAAAAAGGTGAAACCCTTTCCGGTGGCGAACAGCAGATGCTGTCCATCGCTCGTACCCTGATGGGCAATCCCAGCCTTATCTTATTGGACGAGCCTTCCGAAGGGCTGGCGCCGCTAATTGTGCGGGAAGTGATGAACATTGTTTTGGAACTGACAGCCACTAATTTAACCACTGTTTTGGTTGAGCAGAATTCCATGCTGGCCCTGCGGGTATGCACGCGGGTCTATGTTCTGGATGACGGGCAAAATGTCTATGAGGGAACGGCCGAGGAATTGCTGGCAGATAGCCGGCTCAAGCAGCAATTGATGGGAATCTAACCAATTTGAACCAGGCGATACAAGATGAAACGGCAGGATGCCAAAAACCGGCCCACCATAAAGGATATTGCCCGCGAGGCCGATCTTTCGCCCTCGACCGTTTCGCTGGTTTTACGTGATAACCAGACGACGCGGGTCAGTCGCGCCACCCGCAAAAAAGTTATTGGGATTGCCAAGCGTCTCAACTACCGGCCGAACCTGTTGGCCCGTTCCCTGGTCGGGCAAAAAAGTTCCACTCTCGGATTGGTTATTACCACGATGCTGAATCCCTTTTATGCGGAACTTACCCAGTCCATTATTGATCGAGCTCGGGAAGACAACTATGGCGTTATCGCGATTTCCGTTGGCAATGGCGGCCCTGAGGTTGAGCGACACTACACGCATGAACTTCTGGACCGTGGAGTGGATGGTTTGATCATCTGCTCGGCCTTGCGCCGGGATCTGGCAATCCATGATTTGCGTAAAAGAGGGGTGCCATTTGTTCTGGTTTTGCGGACGGTGGAGGAGAAGTCTTCCGAGCAACCGTTTGATTTTGTGGGCGTAGACGACCGGCGCGGTGCCAGAATGGTTACCGGACACCTGCTGGATATGGGCCATAGCCGTATTGCTCTGATTACCGGACCTCAGGAGACATCCACCGGCTATTACCGGTACTTGGGAGCATTGGCCGCTTTTGAAGCCAGGGGGTTAAAGGCCGATCCGTCCCTGATTTTCAAAGGAGACTATTCCCGGCAAACAGGCTACAACCTGGCGTGGAAAATCATCCAAACCAAACCGAAGGTAACTGCCATATTTTCCGCCAATGATATTATGGCCATGGGCGTTCTTCAGGCTCTTGCCGAAAAGGGGCTGCGATCTCCCGATGACATCGCGTTGGTGGGTTTTGACGATATTGAGATGGCCGGGCTGCCCGGCGTTGATTTAACCACCATATCCCACCAAAAAAACATTTTAGGCCGATTGGCATTTGAGCAGCTTCTGGCTATAATCAAGGGCGAATCCGAACATGTGGTCAAAAAATTTTTAATTGATCCTGTCCTGGTGATACGCAAAACTTGCGGCTACCGTGCTCGACAGCAACGGGATAAACAACCGTTAGTCAATTCGTTTTCAGGGAACAGACACAAGAAACAGGCAAGGCAACCCTAACCCGGATTCGCCGGCGGAGAATTGGCGATTTAAAGATAGGGAAAATAGCACAATAAAATTTTTGATAGAAAATGCGTTAAATATTACTAAACATCCCACTAAATCATTGGAAAGTTGAAAAATGCAAAAAAACAATTCAAATCCTCAAACAATAGACACCGCCCTGGTGGTCGGCGCCGGCATCATGGGTCACGGTTTTGCCCAGTTTCTGGCTATGAACGATATCGAGGTTTTCCTGGTGGATCAATCCGCTGAATTCCTGGATCGTGCCAGGGGCTGGATCGTGGACAATCTCAATTATATGATTGAGCTGGGGAATTTGAAAGCCCCTGAGAAGGAGGCCGCCCTGTCCGGAATCCATTTTACAACCGACTTGTCCGGCAACCTTCCCAAGGCCGATTATGTCCTGGAAGCCGTCAGCGAAAATTTTGACCTGAAACGTGGCATCTGGAAAATTATAGGCCAAAAGGCCGCACCCGGAGCCATCCTGGCCTCCAACACTTCATCGTACGACATTAATGAGTTGGCTGAAGGCGTGCCCAACCCGGAGCGCGTTATCGGGACCCACTGGTTCCATCCGCCCCAGATTACTCCCTGCGTCGAAGTCATCCCTTCGAAGCACGCCGGCCAGTCCTACATCGATTTGGTCATGGAATTCTTAACCGGCCTGGGCAAAGTGCCGACGATTTGCAAAAGCGCTCCCGGTTTTGTGGCCAATCGCATTCAATTTGCGCTGGCGACCGAAGCCATCGCCCTGGTCGAAGAGGGGCTGGCCACACCGGCGGAGGTGGACCGCATCGTAAAAAGTTCCTTCGGCTTCCGGCTGGGGGCCTACGGACCCTTTGAGATTATGGACCAGGCCGGTGCAGACACCTATTTGGGGGTCTATCAGTATCTGGAGGAAAAGCTCGGCAAGGCTTATTTCAAACCCCCAAAACTGCTGGAAAAGCAAGTGAATGCAGGCAGGCTGGGACTCAAATCATCGGGCGGTTTTTATGATTACGGTCCCGGGGCGGCGGACGTCATGCGGCGGGATCGGGACCGGAAGTTCTATGCCCGGCTCGAACTGGTCAGAAAGGAATGGGCGCAGGAATCGTGAGGTTCTACCCTCTCTCCGAGCTGGAAGCCGGCCTCGCTTCCAGTCTGGAGGGTAACCCTACGGACTGGAAGGTATTTAGCTCTTTATATGCCGAGTGTTTGACTAAATATGTCAGACAACGATTGGGTATTACAATCAGCCCTTTCAAGGTAGTACTTTTATACCGGTATAAGTTGCTGTAATTAATACAAAACATAAGTCTGGACATTTCATTCTCTAAAAGTTATATTAAGCAATATAACTATAACTTTTGGAGGTGGAAAAAAATGTTGAGCCC
>JAJRVC010000501.1 GCA_024277475.1 Deltaproteobacteria bacterium | reverse complement strand
TCTTAAAAACTCCTCTACAGCTTCCAATTAATTCTCAGCTCCCGTTGTCGCCTGCCGTTTCGTGTCCCGAAGCCACTCTTCCACTTCGGGTGTCATTTGCAGTTCCAGTTCTTCCGGAGGAGCGCAAGGCAGCCCATAAATATATTGACCCGCCAACCCCACAACCTCTTCCCGAATCAGCTTGGGATTGTTTTTTAACAGGCTATCTGCCGCCGCATTCAGTTCATCGTTGACCTGCTCTATTGTTTTTCCGTAAAGATTCATATCATCCCCCTAAGGCACAACTGCAACGCCGGTCGGCTCTGCCATCCCGGTCAATGAATAAGTGGCATGCGTAACGCCCAATCCGTCTACGAGAAAAAGTGTTGGCGGTGTATGCTGAACGATAAAATACATTTTTGATTTTGCATCGTAGGTGATGTCAGCAGGGACGATGCCGGTCAGCTTGACCTCGCGCACAAAGTTAAAGTTGAAATCAAAAAACCAGATTGAATTAGTGGCGTTGTCGACAATAGCGATCAACCCGAGCCGACTGTTAGTGCAAAGCCCTTGTGGGCTTCGGACAAAATTCGTGTAGCGGTTGATTGTCAACGCCGTGAGATCAATATTCTGAATCAAAGACCCGTTGCGGTTGACATGCCAGATATCGCCCTGGTTCGTGTCATCACCCAACACCAAAAGTGTGCCATCCGGCATCGGGCAAATATTTTCAATCGCAATCGTATCCAGTTCGCCAAAATCCAATGGCCCGAATGAAGACAGAATGGCCCCGGTTACCGGGTGGATATTCCAAACCTGATCGCCCGTAGCGAACTCACGTGTGACCCACAGCGTTCCATCGGTCATGTCATACGTAAAGCCGTCCATTAAAGTGATAGCAGGTGCCAGCGTGTCGTTTAAATCGACAGCCCCCATATCAATTTTGAATATGTTGATACCGTTATCGAGCACCCTTAGATTACCGACCAGGGGTAGACTGGCAGGCGGTGTTATCTTTTCCGGCAACATTGCTTTATAAAGCCAGTTGACCCAAACATGAATCAACTCAAGCTCTGCGAGGGTCGGCTCATCATTCAATATGAGCATCTGACCTATATAAGCCCGGATGGTTGCGCCGTTCGATTGAAACAAAATAGCGGTCGAAAAGGGAGCTGCCAGGCCATTCAAGGCAGTTTCAAATTCTTTAATGCCGCCCCACTTGGCATAGAAGCGACCGTTCTCCGACAACTGCTCAAACATATGCGGCATTGCCAGGTTGTGAGGAATCTTGCCGATCGAATGTCTGCGGTCACACATGAAATTCACATAAAGGTTATCGTCCACATCGCGGTAATAATTCTGCTGAGAATTTCCAGTGTAATCATCCAACCCGGCTTCGTTCGATGCGGCGGAGGGATCATTAACGGTCTGCATAATAAGGATTCTATAAAGGGGTGAAACACCATCAAGATTGAAGCGGTTGTATAAACGCGACCCCATTCTGACTTCCTGATTTTTGTCAATACCCTCAAGCTCTAGCACCCGCTTATTGTTCATCTTGCCCGGCACAACATGCAGGTTTGGCTTGTCCGGGTTGCTTATTGTTGTCCAGCGGTAATCCGGGTAGAGCGTTGCCTTCGCTTCCAGGGTTTCCATAACAACGCCAGAATCGAACACTGCATCACCGCGATGGCAATCGCTCCAGACCTCCATTTTGGAGCCGAGAATTTTATCCGGGCCTGGAGGTACCCGATTCTGTCTGCCTCGAAGATGAAGGCCTATCCCCAATCTCATATCTCACTCCCAGCAGACGAAGTTTGTGGGATCAGGAACGTCCGTCCCTGAAACTAAAATCTGGTCACATTGAATACTCAAGGTCTCACCGTCCTGCACACCGGGGATCAACCTATTCACTCCGACACCGTCATCGACCATGTGCACCGTCACATCCCCTCCCACGACAACACGCAATGCCCTTGTGGGTCGCGGCAACTTTAATGTGTCATCCACAACGGCATCAAATGATCCGCGTGCCGGGTTCGACAGGTTACGATACGAAAACTGGTTTTCACTTTGCTCCGACATAAACTTTCTCCCATGCCCGTCATCGCGAGCCGCTGAAAGCGGCGTGGCGATCCAGGGGTTTTAAAAATTACCGGTGGCGCACCGGCTATTTGTCCCGGCCCCGCGCCTAGCGGTTTTTCGTTCCCGGTGGCGCGAAAGCTCGATCGCCAAACCACCACACAACAGCAGTGCTGGTTGTAAACACCAGCGACTCGACAACATATTTCAACAACGCTTTTGATTCCTCGACCGGCAACGACAAAACACTTTCTCCCGCCATCCCCGCCATAAGGTCCTTGAATATGAAAAATGAAATCACTACCAGGCCGGTTGTAAGCAGCGGCCTGAACAGAGAACGGATCGCGTTGACCCATCGGTAGGACTTTCCGATACTGCTTTCCGCTCGAATTGAAGAATCCAAACCCTTAAAAGAACCTTCACTCGCGACAATGGCCAGTTCGTTTTCTGTCTCCTGCGATTGCGCTTTCATGTTCAACTCAAGGAGCTTTAACTCATGCGCCTGATCTTCTTTTTTAAACGCCTGCTCCTGCCGCGCCTGGAAGAACTTCATAACCCCGCCAAACACAGACCCCAATAACCCGAAAAGACCGCCACTCATCGCGCTTGCGCCAAATCCCAGGACAG
>JAJRVC010000500.1 GCA_024277475.1 Deltaproteobacteria bacterium | reverse complement strand
TGCGGCCAACTGGACGGTACTGGGAGAAACCAGTGGCCGTGGACGCATGGACCGGGCCAATAAGCGTCATGGAGCCCAGGTAAAAACCATACTGGTTTATCCGCTGGTTAAAAATGCCAGACGCAGGCTTACGCGTGGAGGGTGACAGACGATGACGGCACTGGCCGGACTGTCGACCCTGGAACAGTCCTACGATCAGGCGCGAGAAGAATTTGAGCATATTGTAGATTACCTTGACTCTAAGGAGACTTCTGCAGGACACTGATACTGGGTGGGGGGCTTTTACTTTCTTTTTTGATTGCTTTGGGGCATAGTGATCAAACGGCTCTACCCTCCTCTGAAAAAGAATCGGCGTCACCCAACTTTGTGCTCCCCCAAAAACATAAGACCAGCCTGACCCGTACCGAGCAGAATGGACAGGCATTGTATGGGTACTACTGTGCCCTGTGCCATGGCAAGACGGGAAAAGGAGACGGATTCAATTCCTACAATCTGATTCCGCCCCCAGCGAAACATGCGGACCCGGCACGCATGGATGCCCGCTCTGATGTACAGATCCAACGGGTTGTCAAAAATGGCGGCTCCGTCCTGGGCCTTTCACTTCAAATGCCGCCCTGGGGTGGCGTCCTGACGGATAAAGAAGTTTCTGACCTGACGGCCTTTGTTCGAACCCTATCGAGACGGGGTGGCTACAAAGTTAACGATACGAAATGAGGTGCCTCTTAATTGTAAAAGGGTTACACAAGCGGGATTTATCGCCATATTAACAGCTCTAATAAGAAACTTGTTCGAAATGGGTGCGGATGTTCATGTGGCCCAGCCTGATTATCGTAAAATTTTTTCCGCACTATTGCGGGACAAATGAGAAACGACAGATAACAGGATACCCGGCAGTCGGATTCACCTGGCTGAAGACAGGACGTTTTTCTATTCAAATTCCATCGATTCAAATAGTGAATGGGAAAACCAGGATATTGCCATCGCCTTCCAGCGGGAAGTCGGCTATCAAATCGTCCCCCGGGTCCAGCCGGATCTGATTCACTGCCACGGCTGGATGACCGGTTTAATTCCGGCAATGGCAAAGCTTTGGAGAATACCCTGTCTTTACACTTTGCAAAGCCTGCGTACCTCCAAGATTCTCCTATCGAAAAAAAAGGCAAACTCAATACCCCCGCAATCTGATTCCTGCGCAAAAGCATTAGAACCAACCCTGCGATGGGTTTTGGTTTACAATAAAGTAAAAGCAGGTAAAGCATAATGGAGCCCGGCAGAAGCCGGACGAGAATTGAACCGAAAGGAAAATGATAAAAAAGACAGGCATTGCCAAAAGTAAAATAGCGACGCGGGCGCAGTTCGAATTCCCTGCCACTGGAACCAGGCAAGTTTTTTTAGCTGGGGACTTCAATAACTGGGATACTAATGTCCACTCCATGAAGAAATACGAAAACGGAAAGTGGAAGACAACGTTAATGCTGGGGACCGGAAGATACGAGTACCGTTTTTTGCTGACAGCAACTGGGGGAAACGATCCCGTATGTTGCGCCTGTGCCCCCAACAAATTCGGAAGCTGCAATCGCGTGAAGATCGTAGAATGAATATCAGCAGCTTCGGTTTTTTGCAAACAGATTTGTAGTTGCTAAAATCCGTTCATACAGTTATACATAAAAGTTTGTTAATAAATAATACATGTTTTCATGTTGCGTGTGTAATTCTTTAACGCTACCCTTATCTTTTTTGGATTCGGTTTATATTCTGATGCTAAACGAATATACGATGGAGAATCAAAATGGTGGCATAAATTTTACTCGGAACAGCTGCTCTCCGGCAGGGCGGTCAGCGAATCAATTTTTTATAATTTGATCACATATTATTTTGTGATAGTTTTCTAAATTAATGCATTTGTTACTCCTTGGCTTGCGTTTGTGGAACAACCAGGTCCTGTATGTATCAAAGGGGTCAATCAGATGGCAAAGCGACTGAACTCTGACCTTGTGATAGGGGCAAGAGTTTTAATAATGGGCGAAAGTTTTCTAAAATAATGAAATATCCTTTCTTGAGGATTTGGCCTAAATTGGTATCTCAGCTGCTGAAGGAGAAGCTTTCCAATATTGGTACGCTAACTCGTATCTCGTTATATTTGCTGGTGTTAATTGCCCCTTTGGCGTTGGTCACTGTATTTCGTCCCCAAACGGATCATAGTTTAATCTACGAACTTGGTAAGAGTTTTGCCATGTTGGGTTTCACAATACTGATCATGCAGTTTGTGTTGGCTATCCGCCTGAAGTGGATTGAAGTACCGTTCGGGCTTGATATCGTGATACAGTTTCATCGGTATATGGGGGTATTCGCAACGATTCTCCTTTTCGTTCATCCCATTCTGCTGTCCTTAGGAGGGAAGGGATGGTCTATTTTCATCTCTCTGGATTCCTTCTGGTATATTTGGCTTGCCAGAATTGCTTTAATGATATTGTTGTTGCACACTATTTTTAGCAGGTTTCGAGACGCGCTCCGGTTTGAGTTCCAAAAATGGCTTCGATTGCATAATGTTCTGGTTTTATTGGTAATCTCCCTTGGCTTCCTGCATAGCTGGTATGCTGGTGGCGATCTGGCCGTCGCTCAAATTCAGGTCATATGGGTGGGCTTGTTGGCCCTGACATTTTTTGTCTACATCTATCTTCGCCTGCTACGCTCCAAACAGTTTGGTCATTACCCATATCGGGTAATTGAGGTTTTCAAAGAATGCCAAAACGTGTGGACCATTACACTTTCCCCACCTGAGCGAGCAAATCATTTTGATTACATCCCGGGCCAGTTCCACTTTGTTAAGCTTTATCGCGGCGGGAATCAGCCTGTCGAGGAGCATCCATTCACAATCTCTTCCAGTCCCACACAAGCAGGTTTTATCTGCTCCACCATTAAGCAGTCGGGAGACTTCACGGCAACAATCGCTCATACCAAACCTGGAGATATCGCCGTAATCCATGGCCCTTTTGGACGCTTTTCCTACCTTCTACATCAGGCAGAAAGAGACCTGATTTTCATTGCCGGTGGTGTCGGGATAACGCCCCTGATGAGTATGTTGCGCCATATGCGCGATACCCGAGCCGATCTTCATGTAGTACTGTTTTATGCCAACCGGACGCGAAAAGACATCATTTTTCAGAAGGAACTCAGGGAAATTTCAGGAGGTGAATTTCCCCAATTACAGGTGATTCATATCCTGAGTCGGCCGGATGAAAAGTGGGATGGGGAAACGGGACATCTGAGTGGTGAAAAGATCAGGTATCTTTGTGATGGAGATCTACAAAACAAGGCCTTTTACTTGTGCGGACCGCCGATAATGAACCGACAGATAATTCAGGACTTTCGGGATCTGGGTGTGCCTGATGCTCGCATACGTTTTGAAAAATTCTCTTTTTAAAAATGGAAAGGAGTGAGAATGGGGCGAATTAAGAATCTGAAGAGGGCTACAACCTTTGTGATCGTTTTGTCTCTTCTAATGGCACTGGGTGTTTCGTTTTTGCGAAAAAGCCCCCAAGGAACAAATGGAGACCACCAAATACACAGTCAATCAAAAACTAAAAAAACATAGCGCGTCACAAGACACATAAACCCAAATCCCTGAAGTGAAGGAGTTTTCAGATTTCCGGTTTAATAGCGGTGATAATAAAAGGCATAACTTAAAGTAGGCAGCGCCGCGCTATCGGACGGCCACTTTTGTCAAAGAGGAAGAACGAACATGCAATCTGGATCATCGAGAAGGCCAAGCCGTAATCCTTGTCGTCGACCTAAAATGGAAACTGTCAGCTTTCCGCATAACTGCGCCCTGACCAGACGCCGGTTTCTCAAGTACCTGGCGGCCGCTGGCCTCCTGCCCGCATTGGACGGCCTGCTGCCTGCCTACGCCCGAGAGCCCACCGGGCTGACCACCGGTCCGGGGACGCACGCGCCCGGTGAGCCTGTCGACCTAATCCTGCGCTGGCAGCATTTGGACATTGGCGGTCGTACGGGCAGAGTCATCGCCTTTAACGGCATGGTGCCGGGCCCTCTGGTGCGGCTCAAGGAGGGCGAGGACGTGACCATCCGTGTCCACAATGAACTGGACGAGGACACCTCCGTGCACTGGCACGGTATCATCCTGCCCTTCGACATGGACGGGGTGCCAGGGGTGAGCTATACCGGTATCAAGGCGGGGGAAACCTTCACGTATCATTTCCCGGTCAGGCAGAGCGGAACCTACTGGTACCACAGCCACACCGGTCTGCAGGAGCAACTCGGTCACTACGGACCGCTGATCATCGACCCGGCCGGGCCGGACCCCATCGAGTACGACCGTGAACATGTGGTGGTGCTCTCGGACTGGACCTTCGAGAACCCTTACAACGTGCTGGCCAAGCTCAAGAAAATGAGTGACTACTACAACTTCCAGCAGCGCACTGTGGGTGAGTTCTTCAGGGACGTGTCCACCGTCGGCTGGAGTGCGACGATCAAGGATCGCCTGGCCTGGGGCCGTATGCGAATGAGCCCCACGGACATCGCGGACATCACCGGCTACACTTACACTTACTTGGTCAACGGTCTGGCCCCTGAGTCCAACTGGACCGGACTCTTCAAGCCGGGCGAGCGGGTGCGGCTAAGGTTCATTAACGCTGCCACCATGAGCTACTTCAATGTGCGTATCCCGGGGCTGCCCATGACCGTGGTGCAGGCCGACGGCCAGAACGTGGAGCCCATGGAGACCGATGAGTTCCAGATCGCCGTGGCCGAGACCTATGACGTCATCGTCCAGCCCCAAGAGGACCGGGCCTATACCATCTTTGCCGAGTCCATGGACCGCAGCGGTTACGGCCGTGGGACGCTTGCGTCGCGGCCGGGAATGAGCGCACCGGTGCCCGAATTGCGTGAGCGGCCCCTGCGCACCATGGTCGATATGGGAATGGACATGCTGGGGGACAAACGCGATGGTCTGCAGAGCATGGGTGGCAAGGATCATGGTCAGTCCGGTGTGACGGGCATGGCGATGGGTGGTGTCGGCAAAATGATGAGAGAAGTCGGGCCGGTAGCGGCGCGGCACGGCCCCGATGACCACGGACCGGGCAACACCACGGTGGCGACCGTGCAGCGCAACCGCTTAGGCGAGCCCGGCACGGGCCTGGTAAATGTCGGTCACCGGGTACTGGTTTACACCGACCTGCGCCGCCTGGTCTCCGACTTCGACTTCCGCCCGCCGGAACGCGATCTGGAGCTGCACCTGACCGGCAATATGGAGCGCTATATGTGGTCTTTCGACGGTAAGAAGTTCTCCGAAGTCAAAGCGCCGATCCCGTTCCGTTTTGGCGAGCGCTTGCGGCTCATCCTGGTCAACGACACCATGATGGATCCCCCCATCCACCTGCACGGCATGTGGATGGCGCTGGAGAACGGTCACGGAGAGCACATTCCGCGCAAGCATACCGTTAGCGTTAAGCCTGCCGAACGCTTGTCAGTGCTGATCTCGGTGGATGCACCAGGCCGCTGGGCTTTCCACTGCCACCTCCTCTACCATATGGACATGGGTATGTTTCGCGTGGTTCGCGTCGCGTAAGCAGCAAGGAGTCGATACATGAACAACTTGAAGCTAATCTGTTTCACTGGACTTTTGTTTTTGCTGATCGGTGCGGCGCGCGCCGCGGAGACGACACCGGGCGGAGCGCCCGCCGGCTGGCCGCAGCCGGTGCTCGACTCGCAACTACACAGTTTTGTGCTGTTCGACCAGCTTGAGTACCAAAGCATGGACGGCTCCGATGCCCTGCGCTGGGATGTCCTTGGCTGGTTCGGCGGGGACTACAACCGCCTGTGGGTCGAGACTGAGGGCGAGCAACGCACCGACGGCGATGGCGGCGAAATCGAACGCATCGATGTGCAGTACGGCCGTTTGATTGCACCGTTCTGGGATTTCCAGGTCGGGCTCGGATATCAGCGGCTCTACGGGCCGGGCCCGGATCAGGACCGAGTTTGGGCCGTGGTAGGGTTACAGGGACTTGCGCCTTACTGGTTCGAGGTGGATGCCAATTTCCGTGTCAGTGAAGATGGGGACGTATCGGCGGACCTGGAGGCGGAATACGACCTCTTGGTGACCCAGCGATTGATCCTCCAGCCGCGTTTCGAGACCGAGTTCGCAGCCCAGGAGGTAGAGGAATTTGGTCTGGGATCTGGATTCAATTCGGTGGGCCTGAGTATGCGCTTGCGTTATGAGATCCGGCGAGGGTTCGCACCATACATCGGTATTTCCTGGACGCGCAAGCTGGGTGATACAGCCGACCTCGCACGAGCGGAAGGCGAGGATACCGACGATCTGGCGTTAGTGGGGGGATTGCGTTTTTGGTTCTGATGGAACATGATCATTTGATCGGTGGGTGGGCCTTGCAAATCAGCTGCTACTTCCCTGGTTCGAGAGAGCTCTCGGAACGGCCGTGAACCGGCCGGCTCCATGCTGCCTAAATCAGAGTTACCCCCAAGGGTAAAATTGGGCGAAACAAATATAAAATTCTAAGAAATCCGCATACAGGGCTTAAAATACGAGTCAAGAATTATTTTATCCCCTCATTTCTGCAATTTTTCCCTGCAATATTTTTTCAATGTCGCTGAGATGTTCCGGACGATTTTCGGTGTATGGAAGGAGAAATGATATTTCTGAGAGACATTGCAGGGTATGTGCTATTTTACGGCATGGTTTTTCCACCTTTTCAGATACCGGAGATCCCTGTTTACGCTTGAATTCGACCCAGTTCATGATTTGCGAATTATGCACGGTGAGATGTTCGGCTAGAAGCACGGTTATGCGCTGCATGGACTTAAGGACAGTTTCCACTTTTTCAGCCTGAATTTCTTTTTCGCGGGCAAGGAGCATCGCCTTTTGTTTCTTTGTCCACAGAAAATAAATCACCACTGAAAGCAAACCATAGGCCCCCATCATCGGAAACATGGGAGACGCAAAAATTCCGCCAACAAAATCGGCATGCAAATTCAGATAATGCGGCTTAATCATGAGGAAATAATCGATTAACATGACAAGCAAATGCATTATTATGCCACCCATTGTAAAAATGGCTGCGGGTTTTGCAAACTGCAAAATTTTATTGCCGGTTGTTTTGTTTTGATATTCCAAATTGTCATTCTCCCTTAAAACCGACAGAAATGCGGCCTTTCAGCATTCTCCATACCCTCCGATTTCTATGTGCCCTTTTGTCCCGAATAATCATAGCGCATTTTATAAGTTTTGCCCTCTATGGGAATCCAGACGGTCAAGTTGAAAGCAGGCAAATTTTTGAGCCACTTTTCCCTTGCAAGAATCATCCTGGCGGGCTTAATGCTGCCGGGACCTCGTTTACTGAAAAATTCCATTATAAAATTTCCGGCGATTTCGGGATTGTAGAGGAAGAATTCACGCCGCTTACCACCGGGATATTTTAGGATGGCCTCAGCTTTTTTTGCTTTAAATATATCCTTGGGAGATCCATTCCTGCCGAGGAATTCAATTTGCACGACGCCCTCAACAGCATCATATTTCATTGCGGCATGGTAGGGTTGGTCTCCAAAAGACCGAACCTGGGCATTGTTATACGGGTGCTCTTCATCGGTAAAGCTTGGACTTGTACTTTGTGGCTGCGTCACACAACCGACCCACAACAAAGAAATGAGGGGAAACAATATTTTTTTTAAAATTCTTTTTGCAATCATTTTATCTCTCTTTTCACAATTATTATTCCGGTACGTTCTGCGATTAATTAAAGCAAGGAACATGCCAATTTTGAAAGGCGGCATTTGGAACAGTGTCGCAGTGGTGACTTATAACGCATTTTTCCATTACTCCTTACAAGCCTTATTT
Organism: Deltaproteobacteria bacterium; assembly: GCA_024277475.1. The sequence continues at coordinate 8,580 of JAJRVC010000500.1, read as the reverse complement.
TTCTAATGACGTATTGTGTAAACAAATAGGGCCTTATTTATTACTTTATTTTCACCTTGATACACTACTTAATTTATTTTGAATTTATTTTTCGCGATGGATTCCAAGTTACTTCATATCATAGAGCTTCTGCTGTTCTTCCCAACTCCATACATTCCTGTAAGTGTTACCCCTTTTGACATCCAAATTCTCCACCCAGATTTCCTGGCCTTCTGGCTTGCCGCTGACTCGTACGGGATGACCGACGTGTCTGGCTTTAATAAGGTCAAGTTTTTATTAAAAATTGATCACGCCCTGCAGCCAGAATTTCCAGGTATCAGTTTTAAAATCATTGGCGAAATAGTTTGCATAGGCGGCCAGAAGCGAATAGTGTTCACTGAATTTTTTGGTTACCTGAGCATTGATTTCGTGGCCGTAATCCGTACTGCCTTCCGCAGCGTCGAACTGATGATAGACTCCCAGCATGTTTACACCCCAAAGAGTGGTGCCAAGAGCACCATACAGATCCACGACACCATCGGGCGGTGTGGTTAGGAACTGATCCGCCCAGCCCTGGAAGGCATGATTGGTACCCAGCGGTGTCTGTAAACCGACACCCTTGTCGGATCCGAGGTACTCCCAGCCGATTTTTGCGGTAATATCAGAAAATCCCGCCCCTGCTTTGGGGATCTTGATCCCGCCGCTGAAGTGAAAGTAATTGGCGTTATAATCCCTGGGATTATTCTTATAATCCGCCTGGTAGGCGTATTCCGCCGTGTAAAGCAGGTTAAGGTTTTCAACTACGGATGTTGAGCCGTTAAAGCGAATGCCGTAAGTTTGCGTTGAAAACGCAAAAGGGAAGGGACCGCTGTTGTGGTCATCATCGTAATCGAGCCAGTACCCGTATGCAGTGAGTTTTCCGATCTCGGGAAAGGTATAGCCAAGATTTAGGAAAGGAGAGGTCATATTAACATTTTTACTCGTGATCGTTCTGGCGTTCCAGACAAGTGCGAATTTAAAGTCTGAATTTCCAAGGGTTTGGTTAGTGATTCCGGCTGCATCGAAGGTCTGTTCCATCTGCCGCCAGCCGACGTTGCCGATGAACCGGTGATTGTTGTAGACGATTTTTTGACGGCCGGCTTTGACCACCGTATCCGGTATCCCAGAAAAGGCAAGCCAGCCCTGGTTAAGTTCTGCCTCCGCCGGATCGGCAATGACGGCATATTCAGTTTTGCCGTTTCGAAGGCTGTTGTAATTGTTCAGAAATACCGGGGTATTGCCCTCGAATTCCGCGAATCCCTGAAACTTGAACCATTTTGGTGTTAAATAGCCGAGGCGAAGTCGGATAGGATCTCCCCTGCTTATCTCTTTGTCCTGCTGATCGACATATTCAAAACGCCAGCGGATATTGAAGTTGATTTTGCCCCAGTCCCCTGCCAGCGTGTCTTTGACCTTTTCGTTAAATTCGAAAAATCGGGCTGCTGCCGGCGTTACAGCCAAAATGGTCAACAGAACCGCCACCAGAAGTGCACCGATTGCGGACGCAGCCTTGTTTATAAGTTGTCTGTAAGCTTTGACGTTCATCATGTTTGCTCCCCTTGCTGGTTTACAGAAAAACTAACCGGGCACAATTATTTTTCTTTTTGAATATCAGGCCAAACGTTTTTAGAAACGGTTTAATACGGCTTATACCCGTTTAAGGGTTTGCGCTAAGGCAGGACAATTATCCAGCCCATCAATGCCAGTAAAATCATCGAAAACCAGAAAATCGTCCGTGGGATTTTTGAAACGTTTTCATAACAATGACGGTATAATTGACGGTCGTGGCGGATGGTAGTGACTTCTGCCATAATTTCATAGGCCGCATGGGTGCTGATGAGTAGCAACAGAACCGTAAGCACGGTCGTTTTACCTGCCGCCAGCAGGGCGGCAAAGTTCGCCGCCGTATAGATCAGCGCTGCAGGCGCACTTTGCAAATGTCCGAATTCGTGGGTAAAACTCAAGTTTTCGCGTACAGTTGGGACAAGCCCCCGGCGCAGCAGCCAATTTATCACGGGGGGATGGGGGATTAGCAGTTTGCCGTAGCCGCCCCGGTGAAGAAAGCCCGGACCAAGGACTACCGTCGCGTTGACGCCATACCAAGTGCGGATATTGAGCATTTTGGTTTTTCGAGTTTGCATGTTTCAAAGGAATGTCCAAATTGCAATGATGCCTGGAATGCATTCGGGTCCCAGGAAATGACGGTGAAACAACGCAGCAACCGACTCATCAAAAGCAATGGCATTTATGAGAGAGCGGTTTTATAGCCCGCGTATTTATAAACTAATTGAAAGAATCCGGAACCAATTTGTCCTACCCATTGTGAGCCTGGCAGATGCGAAAAAAATGCACGATTGTAACCCGTTCAGGACGTTAGTGGCTAATTATTTCGCAGCCCCCACATCTCCCACAAAGCTTTGACGGAGACGATCGCAAAAGCCAGTCCGAATATGCCGCCTCCCGGTATGTGGAGCCAGAAAAAGACCGGTGAGACATAGCCTTTCAGCCACACGGCGGCGATATCGATCAATAACCCGCCAAACGGGAAAATTACCAGGCAGGTGCGCAACCAAACCTCAAGATTTAAAAATACCGCAATGGCACCCATGAAAATAAAAATCATGCTCATGCCGAACAGATGAATATGCGTCCATTTCAATGCCCAGACAAATTGTTCCGTTTTATAAAACGGTTCGCCGGAATCGGCTTGTTCGGTGGGTGCGGTTACTGAAAAAAGATCCCCCCGGCTTTCTGTCGCTTCATCCGCCGGGCTCAAACCGGACCGGGTGTCCCCGCCTTCTGAATGACCGGCGTGATCGCCTGCCTGCCGGTTTGAAAAAAATGTGGGAATGATGTCATGGACGATTATCTGCCCCAGGGCCCCGGCCATGCCGATGGCCATAACCAGGATTATTGCCGTCACCAGTGCTTTGGCCGGTATCGGAAAATTCTGCAATATCGGCCAGGCTTCATTTTTAAACTTCACCGGTTGTGAGTTCATTGAAATTTGCCTCCTTTTTTATTGGCCGGCTTAGTCCCCGGTAAAATTAGAACCGGTGTATTTACCGTCAGCAGAAAAGAAAATGTAGACGGCTTGGGGGTCGCCTTTGGTACGATGAAAAGAGACCACCACTTCATCCCTGTTGGTATTTTTGCGTGTGAAAACGGCCGCACCGGCCAGCTCCGTTTCCCAAGTGGAGTCGAGTTTTCCCTTTTCAACCAGGCGATTGTAAAGCCCGGTGGCTTTCTGAAGGGCCTGCAAGTGGTTAAACTCTTTGCCGGCATGCTTGCCGCCGTGACCGAAGGCGACCGAGGCTGTAATTAGAAGTGCCAAAACCAGAACACCGATTCCAATGCGGTTTTTTATTAAATTGTTGGCAGCATTTATTCTTTTCATTTGGATAACCTCCTATTTCCGCAAAATAAGGTTGTCGAATCTTAATTTATACAATGTGTTGGCATGAAATGCAAGCAATGTGCCGGAGTTTAAAAACTTTAGCACTATTGGGGGAAATCACCCTACTGCTTTGACGACCACCAGGGTGATGTCATCTTCCTGTTTGGCGCTATCCCGAAAAGTCTTCAGTGCCTCCAGGATGGATGACAGTATCTCTCCGGCACTTAGCCGGGAGTGCTTGCGGATAAGCATTTTTAGCCGCTCCCTGCCGAACATTTCACCCGCCGGATTGCGGGTTTCCCATAGCCCATCGGTTCCAATTAGAATCACCTGATCCCGGGAAAGGTCGGCTTTCACATTGTCCTGGTAGTTGACATCCTTGCCAACGCCCAGAGCTACCCCTTCTCCGTGCAATTCCTCAAATTTATCCGTGGCCGGATCATAAAAAACAGCCGGGTCGTGACCGGCTCTGACCCACTCCAGCGTTTTTTCCCCGGGGTTGATCTGGATGTAGAAAAGGGTCATAAACTGTCCGGTTTCTTCTGTGTCGTGGGCTACCAGCCGGTTCACATCGCCAATAATTTGCGCCATACCGCCGGTTTGTGTTACCCGGCTTCTTAAAAAAGCCCTTACAGAGGCCATCAGCAGGGCCGCCGATATGCCATGCCCGGACACATCTCCGACGGCGATGCCGATCTGATCGGAATCTCGACCGTAAACTTCCAGGAAATCATAAAGATCCCCGCCGGTCTGATCGCAATAAATACTTCGTCCGGCAATGTCGAGTCCTTTAATCCGGGGTATTCTTTGCGGCAGAAGATTCTGCTGAACTTCCATGGCCAGGTCCAGGGAGTGTTTCATATCCATCCGTTCTTCGAGGGCCGGAACCATGTTGTTAAACGTTTGACCCAGTTCACCGATTTCATCACTGGAGTGAATCCGGACCCTGGCGTTGAAGTCACCGGAAGCTACCCGGCGGGCGGCACCGGCCAGCTGCGTTATATTCTTGGTCACCGACCGGGAAAGAACCAAGGCCAGAGCTATAACCGCCAATACCACGGCTGCCAGGAGAAAGCGGGTAAGCCTGATTTGTTGTTCGATTCGGGTTAAGACATAGGTCCTCATGCTGTCTGCTTCGGCCGCCATATCCTTTTGGGGTACGATCAGCAATAAGGCCGTGCAGTAGTCATCGATGCACCCATAGGCGGCAAGACTTTCCTGCCCGCCGTAATTAATTTTCCGCACATTGGTTTGGTGGTTATCCAAATCGGTGATCAGTTCTTTCAGCTGCTGTTGATCCTCGATTTCAAGATATTGCGCGGTGCGCAGGGCACTCCATAGATTATGCATTTCTCCCTGTTTTTGCTGTTGGGCGATGATGCGGATACCGTCTTCAGTTGTACCGGGGCTTGTCCGGGTACGAACGAGCAGCGAGACCATGTTTTTTGAAATTCGGCCAAAATGGACATCTTTTTTTAAAAGCACATTGACCGGCACCGCAATGGCAGTCACCCCGATGAAAATGCCGTTAGTGTCATAAAGCGGGACTGAAACAGTAAATACAATTTGCATGGTGAACGGATCGATAATGGGTTTGGACCAGGTAATATGCCGGCTGCTTTCTGCAAGCGGATACCACTGGTCCTTGAACTTCCGGTACATCATACCGGACATCACCGATGGGTTCATCATACCGTCCATCATGTTGGATTCCATCGTCTCCTGTTGCGCAGCGAACTGGATGGCGGGATAGATGGTACGGAGGCCGTTTTTCAGCGCGGTCATCTGCCAGTAAACCAGATCGGGATGTTTTTGCGCCAGTGGCCGGTACACAGAAACCGTATCGGCAAGACGTCTCCGAAGTTCAGCCTGCTCTGTTCTGCCGCTGCCGGGTTGTTGCAGTATCGTCTGTTCACGATAGGAGACGGTCAGCGATCGTCCCATTGTCCCCGGGCGTTGCTTCAGCACACCGAGAATATGAGCATCGGAGTCGGTGCTTCCGCTTTCAAAACGGTTCAGCGCAGTATGGTTCCTTTCGGTCAAAGCGGCACCGGCCAAGCTCTTTTCCAGTTCCGATGCCTGGACCTGGAGCATCACCTCCACAAGATCGCGCTGCTGCCTTAATATGCGCGAATGTTCTTCCACAAGCGTTCTAAGCTCCAGACCGGTTCGCCGAATAAGGGCATCGCGTGTATTTACGGCCAGCTCATTGCCCAATTCCCGCATGGACTGCTGCCCGGTCCAGCGCAATACAAGTACGGGGATCAGCGAAATAAATAGTAGAACCAGGAGAAATTTCCAGCGAATTCGCATTTGCTTTCCTTTCAACGATGAGTCAGATTATTTCAATATCTTCAATAGTGTGGAATTCTGCCGATAGGTGAATTTAGACATCTATTGTTAACATTTACATGACGAGTTTGAACCCCGCAAGTCTTATACCAAAACAGGGTTTTTTAGGGCAGGTAACGAAAGAAATAATGCGGGGAATGCATTCGGGATCCCAGGAAGTGACGGTGAAACATAATCTTAAAGTAGACATATCCCGTATTCGCAAAAAAATCAGCCGTCCTTAAGTGGAGAGGCTTGAGTTTTGAAAGTTTCACTTATTTCTACGAATTTATCCCCAATGATAAGAAATGCATCTACCACATCAGGATCAAAATGCTTGCCGCTTTCAGGTTTGATCATCTTGACCACCTGGCTATGTGTCATTTCATTTTTATAGGGTCTTTTGGATCTGAGGGCATCATATACGTCCGCCAGAGCAAAGATCCTATCCTCCAACGGGATTGCCTGTCCCTTTAAATCTTTTTTATTCCTATCTATAAACCAAAATGGATCAATAGGCAATGAATCGGATGGCCTTCCTTAATGGCCGGCTTTGACATCAGTATCCGGTATCCCTGGAAATGAATACTTTTTACCCGGTCGGGTCAGGTTTCAAGGTGTGCAGTGCGAAAATATTACGCATTTGATCGAGTGATCGGGAGGGGAATTCATCTTTACTTGGCAATAATCCAGCCTATATGCCGTATATATGGACGGAGAAACGCACGTTGTCAGACCTGGCACATCCCTTGCTTTAAAGTAAAGCGGACCCGGAAAACCTGCTGCCACACGGATTGCCTAAATTGATCACCGCTAGCCAGGCTCAGAGCAATCCTGCGGTAGTGCAACAAGGAGGAAACCGAGATGCAAAACTTGATTCCACTCATTGTTATCGGCCTGTTCGTGTATTTCATTTTTTCCCGCAAAGGCGGGGTAGGTTGTTGTGGCCATAGCGTTCACGAACCGCAAAGGCATCAGGATCGTCAGCCGGCGGAATCATCTGATAACCACCAGGTGAATATCATCGATCTCAGCCCGGATGAGTATACCATCCTTTCTACTATACCCATTGGCTCTTCTGAGAGACCCAAATGGAAATAAAAAGAGCGGCTGAAAATGATTATAAGACTGGCCCGGAATGCGGTAAAAATAAGATCGGTCTTAAGAAATTATAAACCGTGATCCCTGAGTCCCCATGTCCACTCCCCGGCGGCCGGGCAATCAATAGGCAGGTTCGTAAAATTTAATTCCCACCCCGTAACAGGAAAATTTCGAAGCGGATAATTCCCGGCACCATTTGACTTGTCCCAGGGCGATCATGCGATGTCCCAGGCATTCACAGGGTGTATTTTTGGAAAGGCCGGCGGTGCCACTTTCAGCTCTTATGAAAACGCTGGCGCCCGGTTTTATAAAAAAATCGGCTTCAAGATAGATACCGTCTTCACTATGATTGATTGCTGTGGCAGGGTAATAATAACCGGAATTAAAATAGCCGTAAATAACGGGAACTTCATGTGGGCAGCGACTGCAAGTCCTCTTTTCGGCATAATCCTGCATTTTGGCGCCTCCTTTGATGATCAGAATTAAAAAAAACAAAGTAAGATTTTTCAATAAACGTTACTGTATTTGCGAATCGAAGCACAGTTGATGACGAGGCTATTGCTAATTATCGATTACTGTTTTGGGTTCTAATGAACATTCCTCAACCTTCGGAGCAATAATAAGGCAGGTCTACCCTTGGGTGTTAAACCGCAGGTTCATAGTCTTTGAGACCGATTTTGTAATAATTGTAAATCGTCAGACATCTTTCAGCGACATTTTACTTCGTGGTTTGAGCGTCCAAGCATTTTCAAGGCAGGAATGGCTACGGCATTCTGCCAGAACTAAGCTCGAACCGTTTTCCAGCCCTTTTCCAGGAAAACATCTCATCTGAAAAAGTCCTGTGCGGATAATATTTTATATTACCTTATTAGCAAGTCTTGTGCCAAAAGGAACGGACGGCCTCGCTGGCCTCCCTTGTGAGAAAAAGAGTAACAGCGGATTTATATTATCGCCTGCAGGGGTCCTAAGTGAAGCGGAACCATAGCCCATATTGATTTGATATTATAAAGAATATTTTAAAATACGGCCTGACATCGGAACAGAAAAACACCGGGTTTTCAGGTTCCGGTGAAAAAAGTGCGAAATTATTAAACATCCGGACTGGATACTTGGGTACCAATTACCCGGATTCCGACTGTATTAAGATTAAAAATTTAAAGAAATAAAGTGCAGGAAAGATAAAATTGTATGATTACAAATGGTTGCCAAAATCTGAAATTATTGGCACAAAAATGGCATTTTCAGTAATTAGGGTTTTTTTGCAAAATCAGTATCTTCATTTAAATCAAGGGGAAGAAAAATGGCACAAAAAAAGGGTCGAGTGAGCAGAGTCGAAAAAGAGGGCTGGGCCATGGTCGTCACCGAAAAAGGAGATGCCTGCAGTAATTGCGAATCAGCGCAGTTCTGTCATTCTCTGGCTGACTGCTCCAATATAGAGACCCGGGTCTTAAACCAGGCCGAGGCCAGAGTCGGTGATATGGTATCCATCAGCCTCAGTTCAAAGTCGATTCTTAAAGGCGCTCTGATTCTCTATATCCTGCCGACAGTCAGTCTTATCACGGGTGCTGTCGGCGGTAGCGGATTGCACAGTCAATTGGGTCTTGGTGAGACCGGCGCGGCTGTTTTATTCGGTTTTGCGGGACTCATCGTGGGGTTTGCAATTGCCAAACTGATTTCAAAGCGCCGGACAGTCTGTCTTAAACTCACACCGGTTATCACCCGTATTATAAAAC
>JAJRVC010000499.1 GCA_024277475.1 Deltaproteobacteria bacterium | reverse complement strand
CTTTGGCTGCCGGCAACCGGGTTCGCAAGAAACACCGCCTGGCCGGAACAGTGAATTTTTCGAACGTCGAACATCGAACGCCCAACGTCGAACTTCGAATATTGATGACGCTACGCTTTATCTATTTTAAAACAAGCGAACCGAAGAATTGAATCACTTCAGGCTTCGCCTTCGGCTACGACCCGACAGGTTGCTCTGTCTTTTTTAAATTGGCAGCCGTTCGTCAATGACTCACGGTCTCAAAAATTTCGTAAAAGGTTTTTTCCCCGATCAGCGAATCCACTTCGCCCTGAATATCCCTCCTTTGTTTGCTGTCAAACCATTTCTGCCAGTCGTCAACCGTTTCCCATTTGCTGACGACCCTGAAATCTTCGGGATCGTCAAGACTTCTTAATGTTTCGCCGGAAATATAACCAGCCTGTTTTTTGGCAAGAGAACGTAGTTCAGTGAGCAGCGGAAGCAATTCCTCGGGTTTGTCGACCTGCCATTTACGTTTAATTATAACTTGAACAGACATACAGCCTCCTTTTTTCTACTCTGATTCGAACCATTTATCCGGGCAATTCAACACCCGTCATCAAATGATCTTCCATGAATCTGATTTCATCAATGCCGGATATGGCGATCTCAGGATCTGTCTTGAGCTCATCCTGGGAAATCTTACCCTTATACTCGACTTTGGACAGAATATGCTTGATACAGTTGAGTCTGGCCTTTTTCTTATTGTCAGAGCGGATGATGGTCCATTGAGAAATTGATCGATTGGTTTCATTAAGCATCTGGAACTTTCTAACGGTATAATCATCCCACCTTTCCTGGGCCTCTCTGTCAACCGGAGAAATTTTATACTGCTTCAAAGGATCCGTCTCTCTAGAATCAAACCGGCGCAACTGTTCCGCTTTAGAGACGGAGAAAAAGAATTTGAATAAAATAATTCCGTTCTTTACCAGCATCGCTTCCAGCATGGGTGTGTCTTTCAAAAAACGTTTATTTTCCTCATCGGTGCAAAAATCCATTGTGGGTTCAACCATGGCGCGATTGTACCAGCTGCGGTCGAAAAGTACAATTTCACCACCGGACGGGAGATGTTGGATATACCGTTGAAAATACCATTGTGTTCGTTCCCTGTCGCTGGGTTTTAAAAGTGCCACAACCCGGGCGCCACGTGGATTCATATGTTCAATAATCCTTTTTATGGTGCCGCCTTTTCCGGCGGCATCTCGTCCTTCAAATAACATTAGAACGCGCTCTTGATTGGCAATGACATGTTTTTGCCATTTTAAAAGCTCGATCTGAAGTTTGTGCAACTCGTCTTCATAATAGAGGGTGAATTTCTTTACCCAAACGGCCCTGCGGTTTTTCTTCTTTTTCTTATCTTTATTTTTAAAGCTGGTGTGTTCGGATAATTTCGCCTTTGGCTTTTTGGGTTTCTTTTTGACTTTTTCACTTATTTTCCTTTTTGCCCTGGATGAATCCTTTTTCTCAACCGCAATTGACCTGGCTTCTTTCAGCTTGATTTCTTTCGGCTTGGCACCTTTGGATTTGGATTTCTTTTTCGTTTCTTTTGCCATCTTTCCCCCTCCGGTCTGGAATTGACTATTAAATCATTCGACATTTGTCCTTTCTTTTGGATCACACCAGGAATTTACCATATTTTCTATGTTGTTTTTTCATTAATTTCAACTCCTTATCTCCTGGAATGACAATATCCGGATCCATGGTAAAATTCAGCTTGCGGCTTCTGCCTTTGTAGCGCACCGAATTGAGGATCACCTTCATGGTTTCACGCCGGGCCAGATGCTTATCGTCGGATCGTATGATATGCCAGGGTGATTTTTTGGTATGGGTCTTTTCCAAAAGCATGAATTTTTTTTCGGTAAATTCGTCCCACAAATCCTGGGCCTGCAGGTCTACCTCGGAGAGTTTCCACTGCCTAAGCGGATCATTCTTTCTTCTTTCGAAACGCCTGGCCTGCTCTTCCTTACTTACCGAAAAATAGAGCTTAATCAGTATGGTCTTACCTTCATCTTCAAGAAAATTCTGCTCGTAGCTAATAACCTTTTTTAAAAATCGTTTGTATTGGTTATGAGTACAGAATCCCATCACCGGTTCAACCAGGGCACGGTTGTACCAGCTTCTGTCAAACAAAACGATCTCGCCGGCATGGGGAAAGTGTTCGATATACCGTTTGATATGCAGTTCTGTTTTTTGCTGTTCATTCGGTTTGCCCAGGGCTACCGTATGATACCGTTTTTCATTCATATACCGCGTCACCCGTCGGATGGTCCCGCCTTTGCCGGAAGCATCCCGGCCGTCGAAAAGGATGACCATTTTTTTTGCGGTCCGCTCCAGATGGCGTTCCATTTTGATAAGTTCCGCCTGGTAGGGTATTAATTCTTCAGAGTTGTAATATTTCTCCAGTACCGCCTGGACGATTTCTTCTTTATCTTTCTTTTTGAGGACTCTTAGAACCTTGCGCACCCGTTTGCCTGGAGTTGCATGTTTTATTTTCGACTCAACTTTCTGGACAACCTCTCTGATCTGAGCCGTTGAACCGGCCCCCCTATTTTCTAACACTCTGTTATTAATTTCATTTCGTTCTGTGGATTTCATAGAGACTCCAAATTAATTTAATTTTTTCCCAATTTGGAACATTTTAATATAAATATCCGGCAAGCGGTTTTTTTTCAGGCTTTTGACAACCTCTTTCACGGGATAGGGAATGCGAAAATGTTCTACGTCTATTTTCCCTGAAGAAATCTTCAGAATTGCAAAAGACGCCCGTGGATCACCGTCAAACATACGCCCGACACTGCCCGGATTGATGAAATGAACCCCATCGACAACTTTATGATACGGCACATGGGAATGGCCCATGATATGAATTTTATAAGGTGAATTTTTTGCCAGTTTACGGAAACGGTCTTCAGAAGCATCTGGAAACAGCTCTTCCTCAGCATCGTCCCGGCTTCCGTGAAATACGCCGATGCGGGTAGCGCCTACGCTGAAATCCGTTTGTTTGGATAAACTTTTCAGATAGGTGATATTCTCAGGCAATAAATTTTCAGAAGTCCAGAAGTACATGACCCGTTTTTCTTCTTTTTTGGGTCTTTTTAATTTTTTGCCCTTTAAAATTCGTAAGATACGCCGATCCGTATTACCTAAAATGCAAAGGGCCTTTTTTCTCTTACGAAACCATTGGATCGTCTCATTAGGAAATGTACTGTAAACTGTAAAATCACCGGTGTTGATGGTCAAATCGACCCAATCCGGACGGATATATTTAACAATAGCTTTAAAAGCCGGATAATTTGCGTGAATATCGCCCAGTAAGAGTATTTTTTTCTTCATTGCTTTTAGGAACTTATATCCCGCAGCATTTTAGAAAAGGATTTGATTTCCCGGGCTACTTTTTCATAGTTTTTCTTTTTGGGATTTTTGCCTCCGCTTTTCAAGACACCTTTTAAAGTGTCGGCTTTCTTGATGATTTTTTTCTTAGCCTTTTTGGAAATACGGTCCTCTATTTGAGCCAGGTCCTTGAGACGGGACTTGAGTGTGTTGGATCTTTTTTTAAAATCGATGTATGCTTCCAGATATTTCTTTTTCCCCAAGGGCTTTAATTTTTCTCTCGCCTGCTTTAAACGCTTATTGAGAGCTTTAATTTGTTTGCGTAAATTCCGGTTGATGTCCACGACCTTCTTTTCTTCGCCGGCTGCAGTCGTTACGGCTGATTCATCAGGCTTTTTCCCATAATATTCAGTCACATTTTCCTTGATTAGTTTTGCATAATGTTCGCCGATGGATTCTATCCCGGCCAGTTTTTCCAGCGGTGTTTCATCAAGTTGCCTGAGGGTCGTGATCCCGGAGTCGTTGAGCAGTTTCATGCGCGCAGGACCGATGTTTTTTACCTGAGTAAGATCGTCTTTTTCCATGTTAATCTCCTTTAATCTCGAATTGTTTTGCTAAAGCAGGAAACTTCCTAATAATCTTCAATACAGATGATCGCCTGAATTTGTCAAGCCGAATCGAATGGATGTATCACCGTACAGATCTCTTTTTTAACTCCGTTTTCTGCTACTCGTCATTGCTTAAATTCTATTCCCAAAAAGGAGATATCGTCTTGGGGTTCCATGCCGTTGCCAAACTCCATTAAGGATTTAAACAGCATGTCAATCAGCGCCGAAACTGGAATGTCTTTTAGTTCTCTTAATTTTTTGTGAAACCTCTTGTTGCCGTAAAACTCACCCTGCTGATTCTGATACTCAAACACCCCGTCCGTATAAAGCAGTAATTTATCCCCTGCCTGAATCTGTTTTTGTTCTTCAAAAAAGGTAACTTGTTCCTCCACCAGGCGTAAATCTATGGTGCCCATGGGGGGGCTGCCGGTCGCCAAAATGTCCAGGGTACCACATTTTCGTATGATAATGGGAGGTGGATGACCAGCGCTGCTGCAGATAAAACTTCCGGTGGCCGCATTCAATATGACATAGTTTATGGTAAAAAAATTATTGAACCGCTCAAATGTGTACTCCTGATCCAGTTTTTCAAGGACTTTAGCCGGGCTTCTAATTTGGCGGGTCTGCCGGGATCCACCGGTTTTCAGTAAAATATTGCCGGCCTGAGGATGAAGATTTTGAAAAACAGAAACCGTGACCATGGCAGCAGGCACCCCGTGGCCACTGACATCCAGCATGTAGATCGCCCAGTGGTTATCATCCAACTGGACCATGTTAAAAATATCGCCGCCAATTTTTTCGCAAGGCCTGAATTTCCATGCTACTGCCAGGTGTTGTATTGTATCTATTTTTTGCGGCAGGAGGCTTTTCTGGATTTCCGCGGCTGCAGCCAGGTCTTCCTCGATGCGATTCTGCCTCCGGACCAGTTCTTCATTGAGTTGTTTCAGCTTTTTTTCAGAAGCGGCGTATTTAAACACAAGATCCTGCAATAACCTGTTGTCTATTTCAAAATCTTTCGTTGTGGCCCAAAACTCCAGCAGCTGATAAGTCAGGGCAGATAATTGCGGGGTTTTAGCCTCACTGGATTTTAAATAATTGCTTATGATCTCTTCAATTTTCATAATTTACGCTAACGTTGCAAAAGCCGGAGGGCTTCAGAGCCAAGGCGTCAAGGGTGAAGTTGTAGTCGTTTACCTCGAATCCCTGACAACACAGGATCTGAAGTTCTCCGGCTTTCCCGCAGGGTAAACAACATGGCAAAATAGACCCCATCCTTCTTGTCCCGGCGTAGCTCGAAGAGCGAAGTCGGATGAATTCACCAGGGGGGACATCTACAAAACGGGGTATTAGATATTCTTTGCCATGTTGTTTATGCAACACGGGGGTTTAAAGGGTTCGTCAAGGTTGTCAAAATCAAAACGGTACTTGTCATCGATAATCCCGTCTATGCCCACATCAGTCAGAGAAGTAAGTAGTTTAAAAATAAATTTAATCTCCTTTTCATTCCTGATGATGCTGCCGTGCTGAGGAGCAATATTTCTAAATGGTAATGTCAGAAATCTTTCGAGAGCATACTTCAGGGCCTTGCAGGACGGCATAATTTTTTTGTGGAAATTCAATATATCATTGATCGGACAATTCGGCAGTCCTTGGGGGCAATCATCTAAATTGGCACATTCAACGCATTCGGGCTTCAATTCCAGAAACAACTCCCATTCGGTGCCATAGCTTCCAAACAAATCACTGGAAAAAATAATTTTGCTTTCAGGATCAAAGGTAATAAAACTGCCGGCAGAATGCGAATACGGCGTTTTAATAAACTGAAGTGTGCGTCCGGAAGAAAATACAAATTGAAAATCTTCTTCACGGAGAGAAAACAGGCTGGAAGACACTGAATAGTGCCGGATAAACATCAGATTTTCAGTGGCTGAAATTATTTTTAAATCCCGGCGTTTGATGATGCTCTCAAAATTCGGGATGCTGCCGCAAAGATCGGGATCATAGTGCTGGTAAATCAAGGACTTAATCTGATTGGGGGCAATTCCGGTCTGCAATATTTTCATCATGACCGTGGGGAAATCAGGGCGGCTTCCGCCATCGATCACCAGAGCCTCATCGTTATCGACGATCAGATAGGGATTGCAATGCAGCCCTGATTGCCGGTCATAAAAGCCGACCCAAAAGATTCCTTCGGCGATTTCGATCGGATTGTCGTAACCGGTTGCCATTTTTTTATAACCTGACATCTTATGTCCTTTTTTCTAACATTATTTATAGGATGAAGATTGAATCTGAAAGAAGAGAATTGCTGAGGACGACCGTATTGAAGACCCAATTTTTTTCAGGCATTCGTTACATCAATAATTTATAATATTATAAAATACAGGTATATAGAGATACAGATACTTTACTAAGTTGTCAAGCTGAATTCCGGGGTGATTTCGGGGTTAAAAAGGACCCCCTAGGCGTTTCCGAGAAACTTCGGGTCCACTCAAAAATAGTTTAACCTTTTGGCCGTCTATCCATCCGGTCCGGCTGCGTTGCTTCCGGACAAAACAGAAAGCCTGCCGGTTCTTATAACAATAGGCCATGGACGAGGTCGCCCTGTCCCCGGCAGCACGCCTGCGCAATCCATAGAGTATGCTATTTCAATTTATAACGTACCGGTATGCGGACCCACACCCCAATGGGGTTACCATCCTTGGTTCCGGGTGTAAACAGCCATTTTTGTACGGACGTCAGGGCTGATTTATCCAATAGCTCATACCCGCTGGATTCAAATACTTTCAGATCTTTAACCGTACCGCTTTCATCCACCAGAACATCAAGGACTACAGTGCCCTCATAACCTTTCCAGCGTGCGCGTCTGGGGTATTTGGGGGGTGGGTTTCTTCGGTACAGGGGGCTTGCCATCAGAATTCGGGCTGGTTTTACTGATTGATCGCCTCTGGTTGCCGGTTTAATCGATTCGGATCCAGATCCGCTTTCGGTTGTTGTTTCTATTCCGGAATTAATGATTTGGTTAATATTTTTAGACGATCGCAATGGGATCGGCCTGGTTACTGATTGCTCAAGCTCCGCCCTTTTAATATTTCTATAATCCACTGCCGGTTTTGGAACAAATGTCTTAATCGATTTGATCGGGGCGACGTTTTTGGCAGACTCTTTTTTTTGTTTCTTTTTGGTCAGTTTTTTAAGGCTTCTTTTTGGCTTTATCTTCTTTTCGGGCATTTCTTTTTTAATTAGTGTTTCTCTGGCTATCTTCGTCTGCTGCGGAATTGATTCTGATGGGAGAATAATCGGTTTTACTTCCGGGATTATCATCAATTCTTTTTTCATCGTTATCCCCCGGGGAACTTCTTCTACCGGAGGCATGATCGGATTCGGCGCGGGTACTCGCTTTGTGGGCTGCTGCGGCATCTGTTTAACAACCGGGCTGGATAGCGATTCTTCTTCTAGAGTACTCAGCGTCTTCTCCGCAATTTCTGAAAGCCTCTCGGGAGTTGAAGTCTTTTTGTCCCCTAACGACTGTAGAGACACCAGGGTAATCGTAATACGGCTGGAGGAGGGTGTTACGGATGGTAAGTTTTTTAGCCGGCTAATATTTAGGCTAAAAAGAGCGGCATGAATAACCAGGGAAAAAAAAATTGAAAGCCATAACTGCTTCACTGATTTTTCTCAAATTCAGCCTGCAGGGATATTCGGTCTATCCCTGCCAGCCTGATCTTATCTAGAACTTCATAAAGCTTCTGGTACTTAAGCCTGCGGTCTGCAAAAATCAGGACTCCGGGTTCCTTGGTGCCTGCGATTTTGGTTTTCAGTACTTCCGTGAGGGTTTCCAAGGCCAGCGGCTCTTCATCGACATAGATTGATTCATCAGCTTTGATGGTCAACGAGAGCACCAATTTTTTATCGATTTCGGCTGAAACCGAGCTTGGCAGCACCACCGGCAATCCATGGTGCACAGCCATAGAAAGCATCGCGTAAATAAAAAACACCAGCAGTAAAAAAACGATGTCTATCAGCGGCAGCATTTCAATGCGGGCTTTTCTAATTGGCAGATGCTGAATTTTCATCCGGTCTTCCCCCGGCCTCCCCTGCTCCAGGTACCTGTTTCTGTGAAACAATCTCCAGAGTGGTGGCATATTGCTCAATCGTCAGGATTTCATTTTCAACACGCGAATTAAAATAATTATAGGGAAATACGGCTATAATCGCAATCCCCAAACCGGCGGCGGTGGTGATTAAGGCCTGGGCAATTCCGGCCGTTACAGCCTGGGGCTGTTCGATGCCTGCTGAACCCAGGATTTCAAACGATGAAATAATCCCCAGGACGGTCCCGAAAATCCCCAGCAGCGGGGCTACGGTAATCATAGTATCCAGTACGGGCATGAATCGCCGCATCCGTTTAATTTCTTCAGTTGCCGCCGATTCCATGGCTTTCACCATGGAAAATTTGCGATGAACAATGCCGCTGACAAGGACTTTAACGACAAAATCCTTGCATCCGGTGGTTTTTTTTCGAATTGCTTCAAGATCTCCGCAACGATAAAGCTCCAGGATCTCATCGACCAGTGACGGCGATCTCAGTAAACTCTGCCTCACCCAAAAAAGGGTCCGGTCAATGATCACGCTCAATGCAATGACAGAACACGCCAGCAGCGGATACATAACCAGCCCGCCTTTAGTAAAAATTGTCAGCAAATACATTCTTCTCCTCGTGGTAACCCTACCCAATAAAATTTTTTGGTTGTACTTATTTCATCAGGGTGAAATATCTGTCGCACTTGTTTCATCGGAGCGACGAACTATTCCCAGGATCATTGCTGCCGGAAGATAAATTAAAAACACAAGCACTGATGCAATTATTGATCCGGTGGACATTTCCGATAATTGTCCGTCTGCCGCCGTTGAGACAAAACAAGGCGAGCCGCCGCCGCTGATCCCGGAAGATCCGCTTTTGGGAATCACCGGGAATTCAGAACCGGATGAGTTGATACCTGCCCCACCGGGATCAATCAGGGTCCCATTGGCAAGGCCGTCCGCATCCCCCCCAACTCCATCGGTCAGGATCAGGGTCAGGGAACGGCGATCGGAACTGAATTCGGCATCGGGGAAAACGTACCAGCCCTTTACAGGATCATATTTATTCCATTGATAGTCGTCCGGCACGGGTTCGGAAAAATAAATCGTCATGGTTTCCGTATCGCCGGCATGCTGAACCTTTATCCGGAAACTGATCAATCCCAGCAAGGTTTCCTGGGGCGCGGGCGCACCGCTTCCTTGTGGATATCGATCCGGATCGGTTGATTCCAGGTATTCAATAACCACATTGGGGCCGGATACGGCCACTCCCATCTGCCCCCCGCCCAGCACCGTGTTAAGGACCTTGTATTGATCGTTAATTTGATCGACATCCGGTATGCCGTCGTCATTGAGATCCACCATGCTGGAGGGATCAAGTTCCTGCTTGTCGGGAATGCCGTTGCCGCTGGTATCACCGGAAACGGTGGTAATGGTAAATGAAATGCCGGCGGACCACTCGGAGGCCGCGTCCTCGCTGTCAAAATATTGAAGGCGCCAGAAATAGGGGGTACCGGTTTGCAGCAGCGAACCGGAAAGGTTCAGATTGGTCAGGGAAACCGGGCTGGTCAGATCAAGAACCATATCCGTAAAAGTGGCATCCAGGGCAATTTGCCAGCGGGTTATAGAATGAAAATCGCCGGTGGGAGTATCCGGATCCGTGAAGGGGCCCGATGATAAAACAGGATCAAGCGGGACATCGACGGCTCCGTCTTGAGGAGAAACCGCAAGCGGTTGATCGGGTGGAACATTCACCCCGGATTCATAGCGGACCCCCACGGCGTCCAGGTCAAATCCAGCGCTCTGGCTGGTCGGATAGGGATCGTAGATCTCATCTCCGCCCGTATCGTAATAAGTGCCGTCACCGACGATATCCACAATTCGGACATGGGTAACCCGATGCAGCTGTACGATACCCGCAAGAACCTCATCCCGGGTCACCAGATCCTGCAGGTCAAAAGGGGTGCCGAATCCCTGTCGATACTTTCCGGCAAAGCCGGTGATGTTGGTGGGATCAACCGTTCCAAATCCACCAACCGGTGCGGCCGTAAGCGAGTCGTTGTCAAAACGCACAAAAGTTACACCATCCGACGATACTTCCACGTAAGCCAGTTCCAGATAAGCATCGCTGAAAGAATTTTCAAAGACGGCGAAATCCCAGCCTCCGCCGTTGCGTATCGGCGGGTCAAAAATCAGGGTAATCTGCCCGCCCCGGCCAAGGCTGACGATATCAAACGAAGTACCCGCTGCTTTTCCAAGCGCCTTCTCCGGCGTTTGCCAGGTGGAGGTCACCGCGTCGCCAGGAATATAAGCTTCATACCCGGTGGCCCAGGCAATAAACGTCTCGCTGTCCATGAACACGGCTGTCGTACCCGGCTTTTCCGCTGCCGGTGCATAGGGACCGGCGGCAGCGGCCATGTGTGTCAGCATTGCAGCCGCAACGTACAGGCTGATACGTCAAATCCACTTCATGACATTTCTCCCGGTTGAATATTCATTTTTCCCCATTCAACCATTAGAATGAGAATTTAACGCCGGCATAATAATTGCGTGTCGGCATCGTAAAGTAACTCTCGCTGAAAGCTGTGGTGGAATACAATTCGTTAAAAATATTGTTGATCCCGCCGAAAACCTGGAGCCATTTATGGGTGTACGTTGCTTTCATGTCAAACACCTGGTAGGAATCTAGTTTGGCAAAGGATTTGTTGTCATGGTCGTTGCCGTCAAATTTTTCGTCCACAAAGCTTCCCAGAAACGACACTGACAGGGGCTCGAAAATGCGCCACTCGATGCCGAAGTTGGCCAGATGTTTCGGCACCAACGGCACAGTTGTATCCTTGCCCTTGAATTTGGCCTCATTGTATGTGTAGTTGCCCCACAGATACAGAGATTTGGCTGGATACAGCTTGAGGGTCAACTCCACACCGGTTCGTTGGGTGGTATCCTCGAAATTGCTGTTGACCCGTGCGTCTGCATCAAAAAAAATTTCATCGTCAATTTCAAAATAGAAAAAGGTGGCTGAATACTCAACCAGATCCTTATACCACTGGCGCAGTCCCACCTCGAGGTGCCGCCCCTCCTGGGGTTTCAACTTATCGTCCGCCAGGGCATATTCGTCCACGTTGGGGATCCGGAAACTGGTGGCGAAACTGGCAAAAAACGACATGCTGTCGATCGGAGACCAGACCAGGCCGATGTTATAAGCATTGTTATGGTAAGTGCGGTCAAATTCGTCTCCGTTTACCCAGACATCATCGCCACTGAAGTCGATCAACTCATCATTGCGAAATGTCCCGTCGAAATAGTTGTAGCGGTAGCCAAGATTGAGCGTCAATCGCGGGCCGAGGGTGGAACGGTGGGTGGCAAACAGGCCATAGTTGTTAAGCTTGCTGTTTTTGCGTTCGCGCTGGTCGAGCCGTCTGCTGACATAATCGGTATAAAAATAGTCAGCGCCAATCTGCAGGGTATTGCCCAGATCCCAAAACGAATAGTCTAACACATATGCGCCATCTAAAAGGACGGTATCCTCTTCCAGCCGGCTTTTCTGATCGCTTTTTGACTTCAGCGGTGTATAGCCGAATATAAAATCGCTGTTACGGTCCCGCAGACCGGCGTTGAGTTTAAACACACCGCCGGCGCCGAAATCCGTCTCAATTCCTCCGCGTGCCCGAAAGTCTGTGGTTTTTGCACTGTCCTGCGGGCTTTTCGTTTTGCGGCGGTCTTTACGGTCATCAATGTCTTCAAGAGGCACCCCGCCGGAAAAACCCTGTTCGTCATCATGATAGCCGGCGGTCAGATTCAGCAACAGACCTTCCAGCAAATTGCCACCGATGAGATTGGTGGCGTCGTAACCGGCCCGGATCCCCACGTCCTTTTTCTTAAGTCCGCCGTTGTCACGGTAACCGTCGGCGTCATAATAATCGGCATTAATGCTCAGGTTCAGGTCCTTATAGGAACCGCCGCCCGAAGCCCGCAGATCGGTTGTATCATAGCTGCCGTAAGAACCGTAAAAAGAAGCCGACGGCTTGCCTTTGCCTCGCTTGGTAATGATGTTGATCACCCCTCCCACGGCACCACTGCCGTATAGCACCGAGTTGGCCCCCCGCACAATCTCGATCCGCTCGATTTCGCCAATCGGTATGGTGGAAAAGTCCGGCCCGGCCAGATCCGGCGAGTTCAAACGGTATCCATCCACCAGTACCACTATATTGCTCGAGGAGGTTTCACCCATGCCCCGGATGTCTACCCCCGCGTTCTTGTCGGTACCGAAAAAACTTTTCAGCGTGACGTTGGCCTCACGCGAGAGTAAATCCGGCACGAAGCTGCTGGTGGCCTGGGCGATGTCGTCAGCGGTGATCACCGTGACATTGCGCGCGGTCTCACGAACCTCCTCCTCCTGACGTGAAGCCGTCACCACGACCTCCTCCATCTCAAACCGTGGCACTTTCCCGCCTTTTTCTATTTCCTGGGCCAACGCTACAGGCGTTATAGCAGACACCAAAAAGAGATGGATCAGTAGCACAACCCATAGAGAAGTTCTGATTGCCTTTGGTTTGATAGGAATCAATACTTTTTTGCCTTAGAAACGTTATGAAACACCAACGGATGCATTATGTAAAACCAATCGATCCTGGCACCCGCTGGAGTTAAGGCAGGGCTAATACCGACCCCTGCCTGACGGGCTTAACCCTATCGTTGCAAAAGCAGGAGGGCTTCAGAGCCAAGGCGTCAAGGGTGAAGTTGTAGTCGTTTACCTCGAATCCTTGACAACACAGGATCTGAAGTTCTCCTGCTTTCCCG
>JAJRVC010000498.1 GCA_024277475.1 Deltaproteobacteria bacterium | reverse complement strand
GGCATTGACATAAAGGTTTAGCAGGGCCTGCTCGATCTGTCCGCTATCTACCTCGACGGCCCAGATCCTATCATAGAAATCGGTATGAACCTGAATTTCCTTTTTTGTCCGGGCGAACAGGGAGGAAGATTTTTCGATGACTTCATTGAGATCGGTGGTTTTAACGAGATATTTTCCTCTGCGGGCAAAACCGAGCAGCTGTTTGGTCAGCTCGGTGCCATTTTCAACAAACTTTTCAATATTCTTAATTTTTTCATAGTTTGGATGCTCGGATTCGATTTTAAGCAGCATCAAAGTTGCATTTCCCTGGATTCCCATAAGAATATTATTGAAATCATGGGCGATGCCACCCGCCAGTGTTCCAATGGATTCCATCTTTTGCGCCTGTTGGAGCTGGGTTTCAAAAAGGCGTTTTTCTTTTTCCGTCTCTTTTCGCTTGGTGACATCACGCAGCATCCCCCTGAATCCCGCCGGTTTCCCATCCTTATCTGTTAGCAAAGAGATCGACAGCTCAAGGATTGCCTTGCTGCCGTTTTTACGGATCACATTATAATTTGTTACATCTGCGGGTCTTCCGGTCTGTTTGACCTGTTCCGTTATGAGGGAGATTTTCTCTGCGGTATCAGGGGTGGTGTACTCGCGGGTATTCATGCCCAACAGTTGGCTGCGGGGATATCCCATAATTTTGCTGAACGGATCGTTGGAAAATGTTAAAAATCCTTTCAGATCGGTTTCGAAATAGCCTTCTTCAATGCTTTCCAGGATGGTCCGATATCTCTCCGAGCTCTTGCGTAGCGCGTTATCTGCTTCGCGGCGCTTAGCGTAGGTGTATTGGACATGGGAACCAAAAATGGCAAATATGCACAAAACCAACACCCGCGTCCATATCTGGAAAAGGTCGGGTCCTAGGACAATTTGAAAAATATTGGCTTCCGGTTTCAAAAAGAAATACATAAAGGATTCACAAATCCAGTAGAAGGCAGCCAGACCAATCCCGGTTACAACCATCGATTCTTTGATGGTGTCTTTCAATTTGTTTTTCATAATGTTTTACCTCATGTAACTATTAAATAATATTAAAAAATAATTTGAGTGTCAAATTAAAAAAAATGGCAACCGAGAGGTTTATCGGTCTTAGTCGGCAACGTTGCTTTATGCTCAAATTTTCGGTATTATCAAATTAAATCGTAGGCAGGCAGCGGTTCAAGCGGGATGGGGAAGAATGTTGAATTTGCTTTTACAAAGTTATCCCGTATTCTGAAATCTAATATAAATCAGCGACCCCCAGCAGAGGTGGCCCGGCCCCTTCCAGGGGCCATCCTCATACCCCCAGCTCTGCTGGTGGTCGCTGATGTGCGATTGCATCGGTGGACGCTGAACCCGTGAATACTGACAAAGAACCGGACTCTCCGGTCAATTTCAGTCCGAGATCGAGATACGAACCTCTGCTGTTGTCTCTGCTGGCTATCGTTGTCATCCTGATTTATGCCGATACCTTGACCACCCCTTTTATTTTTGACGACATCAGCAATATCCGGGAAAACCCCCATATCCGGGTGCCTTCTCTCAGTCTGAAGAATCTCATCCGGGCCGGCTTCCAAAGTCCGGAATCCAGCCGTCCGATTGCCAATATCGGTTTTGCGCTCAACTATTATTTTAGTGGTTTCAATCTCGTCGGTTTTCATCTGGTAAATATCCTGATCCACCTCGCCGGCGGGTTTTTTTTATATTTTTTTGCAAAAGCAACCTTAAAGACGCCAGGATTACGTTTCAGATTTGCAAAATGCGGTTGGATCCCCTTTTTTACAGCGTTTATATGGATGGTCCATCCGCTTCAAACCCAATCAGTTGCTTACCTTGTGCAGCGCATGAACAGTCAGGCAGCCATGTTTTATATGTTGTCGATGTTGCTTTATGTGAAGTTTCGACTGAACACCGGCACCCGGGGCAAATGGCTGCAATTTGCCGGCTGTGTCTTTGCCGGTCTTCTGGCCGTCGGCACCAAACAGATTTCCGCCACGCTGCCGGTATTTATCATTCTATATGAATGGTATTTTTTTCAAGAATTGAGCTTAAAGTGGGTCCGACGTCATATTCTAGTCCTGGGCGGTATTTTGTTGTTTTTGATCATTATTTCGCTCATCTATTTGGGTCATGATCCGGTTGGCGGAATACTTTCCGCTTACAAACACAGGGACTTTACCTTACTCCAGCGAGTGTTGACCCAGTTTCGTGTCGTCATCTTTTACATCGGCCTGCTTTTGTGGCCCCAGCCGTCAAGGTTGAATCTGGATCATGATTTCGCGCTGTCTTATTCGTTAACGGACCCGGTGACAACCCTGATTTCAATGGGGGTTATCACGGCTTTGATAGCGCTGGCGATTTTGACGGCTAAACGAGAACCGCTTTTTTCCTACGCGATTCTCTGGTTCTTCGGCAACCTGGTCATTGAATCGTCGGTTATCGGGCTGGAACTCGTTTTTGAACATCGCAACTATTTGCCGTCCATGTTTGTAATCCTAGCTATGGTCGCGATGGTTTTTCGATATGTAAAACCAACCTGGCTGGGGGTCGTCTTCCTGTGTGTTGTGGGAACGCTTTTTACGGTGTGGACGTTTGAGAGAAACAGGGTCTGGATGGATGAATTGTCTCTGTATCGGGACTGTGCTGAGAAATCTCCAGCCAAGGCGCGGTCCCGCAACAATTACGGAGCCATCCTATTGCGGCGGGGTCGTCTGTCGGCGGCTATCGATGAATTTCAGGCGGCCTTGAGGATTAAGCCCGACTACGCGGACGCCCACTACAATTTGGGCAATGCACTGGTCAAGCAAGGAAATTTAACAGAGGGGATTGACCATTTCTCCGAAACCCTGGATCTCCAACCCGGCAATGTAAAAGTTCTCAACAACATGGCAGCGACGCTGGTACTCCTGAAGCGGTACCCGGAAGCAATCGAGAATTTAAAAAAAGCACTTAAAATAAATCCGGCAGACCCGGATCTGCACCGGAATCTTGCCATTGTGATGAAGAAGAAAGGCGATCTGGAAAGCGCCCGCCAGCATTTTTCCCGGGCACTGGAAATCAACCCTGCAAATGAGTCGGCACGTCGTAATTTGGCGGAGATTGAAAGCCTGATACAGCAAGCAGGTGGAAACTGAAAGGAAAAAATACATAAAAATAATTTCTAAGTGCCAAGTATCATCGCATCCCCAAGTCACATTGCCTGCATTGATTCTGCAAATTCATCAAGCGTCACCACTTGATATC
The DNA here is from genome assembly GCA_024277475.1 of Deltaproteobacteria bacterium. The sequence continues at coordinate 10,735 of JAJRVC010000498.1, read as the reverse complement.
CTAAGTCTTCTGCGAACCGGGCATCATCCGGGCCGGTGTAGCCCCATGTTGCAAAAATCAATGAAACGATTTTCTCATTTTTATTGAAGTATTCGTCGATTTCGCGCAAATTTTTAACAGAGTCATCGATGAAGGCATAGGCAGATTCCTTGAATCGTTGCATGATCCGCGTCATGTTTTCGATCTTGGTTGTCCCATGATCTCCTGAGTAGACATTGTCGTCACTGATTTTAAGGCCGAAATGGTCGCTAAGCGAGATCGTTGCATCACGGTTTTTATTGGTCAGCAGCACCAGGCTTTCACTGTGCTTTTCAATCATGACGCGCCAAAGGGGTTGAACCGGCGCATTAAGGGCGATCCACGCCTTTAAATCTTTTGTTTTAAAATGATTTCGCATTTCAAAGAAACGGGTTGTTCGCGCGGTAACCGGTTCATCTACTTGTTGTATTATTTTGCCGTATTCTCGGGGACTCAACAGTTTGTCAGGGTTGGACTTGCCGACTTCGAGGCACCACTTCATCAGCACCGGCGCATCACCAATGGGCTGGACATGAAACCGGTTTCGAAGAAACAGCTCAAGGGCCGCCAGGGGGATCTGGTTCAGCTGCGTAGCGATACCAGGATTCAGCGTGTTGTAGGCCGTTACTGCGATCTCCTGCACGGAGTCCAATAGTACTCCGTCAAAGTCAAATATCAGCATGGAATTAGTCATTTAAAATATCATCCTTTTGATTTCGAGTTTTACTACAGGGCCCGTTAGAGCTACCCAAAACGAAAGCCTCCGGACTTTTATCTTTTATTCCTATGATTCATTATCCTTCGTTTTAATGGTATTTGAAAATGGGAAGAGCGAATAGCGATAGAAGAAAAAACTTTCCCGATTTCTTCCATTGAGACCGCTATTTCTGGCTAAAAACGGCTAAATTGACGCAAAAAAAGGGTTTACGCAAATTCACGTAAACCCTTGATAATTCACGTAAACCCTTGATTTTTATGGTGCCGGAGGCGAGAATCGAACTCGCATGGACGCAAGGTCCGGAGGATTTTGAGTCCTCTGCGTCTACCTATTTCACCACTCCGGCTTTGAATTGCTTATATAGGCAAAATTAAAAATGTTGTCAATAAAATTGCTTTATTATCTTTCAATAAGTGCTAAAATTTCTTTTTCGGAAATTTCGCCTTCCCTTAAAATCCTGGGTACGTCTTGCGTCACATCCACTACCGTTGAGCCGTTTCCTCCTTTTAGCGTCCCGGCATCCAGAACGGCATCCAGTCGCTGAGTCAGTTGAGGGTCCAAATCATCAATGCGACGGCAACCAGGGGCGCCTGCTAAATTGGCGCTGGTGCCGGTAAGCGGCCCTCCCAGAGAACCGACCAAGGCTGCAGCCACCGGATGGCCGGATAAGCGGATGCCGATTTTACCGGTTCCGGCCGTAAGATTCCGGGGGACGGTGTCGGCGGCGTCAAAAACAAGCGTCACCCGGCCAGGCCAGAAGCGGTTCATGACACGAGACGCAGTGTTTGATACGTGTAAAACCAGCCGTTCCAGCTGTAAGCGCCGGTCTATCAAAATCGATATCGGTTTTTGCGAAGGTCGTTGCTTTATTTCAAACACCCGATTCACTGCTGCAGCATTGAAAGCATCGGTACCCAGCCCGTACAGGCAGTGGGTGGGAAAAGCGATAACTCCGCCCTGTTTGATGATGGAGCCGGCACGCTGAATAATTTCGGGCTCGGGATGTTCATGATCGATTTTATAAATTTTCAATCTTTTTCGCTTTTTCCTCGACTTGCCGTGTCATTTCCTGTTTGAATTTATCGAGCTTTGCAGCAATTTTCGAATTAGAGGTCGCTATGATCTGGGCGGCCAATATGCCGGCATTGCGTGCGCCGGGCTTGCCGATAGCCATGGTGGCGACCGGAATGCCGGGCGGCATCTGGACCGTCGCAAGCAGAGCATCCAAACCCTGAAGACATGAGGAATCAATGGGAACGCCGATCACCGGTAGTGTCGTGTGGGCGGCCAATACGCCTGCCAGGTGAGCGGCATGGCCCGCTCCGGCGATGATGACTTTCATTCCCCTCTTCAGGGCGGTTGCGGCAAGATCCCCCGCCCGTTGAGGGCTTCTATGCGCCGATGCAACGGTCATTTCATAGGGTATTTCAAATTTTTTCAGAATAGCTGCGGCTTCCTGTATGATATCAAGGTCGGAATCACTGCCCATGACAATACCGACCATCACGGCTTCTTTTTGTCGTTTCGACCCTTTTTTAACTGTCGCCAATTTTACCCCCTTTACATTTTTGTTTTTAGACAGGATCTACAGGATGAACAAGATTTTTGTGTTCGGATTATTTCCCGGCATAGTGATCCGGGTGTAAATCCAGACCTCCTAATTTACTATGAAAACAGTTCATCTTTTTTGGACTTTATCGGGTGTCGAAAAGCCTTTTCGGAGAATAGGTTTCAGGTGTCAGGTTTAAGGCTGGCCCTCACTTTTTTACTACTGACACCCGACACCTGAAATCTGAGTGTAAGTGTCCAATTATTTTGCGAATATGGGATAAGTCTATAATTTATAACCACTTAACTAATCAATTAATCACCCAATCAACGATATCTCAACTTATCGAGATTTCAGGTAAAAGCCGGATGGATAGATGCTTAATGCTCCTCCAGGCTTAGCTCGATAAGTTTGTCCATCAGCCGGCGGAAACTTAATCCGGCAACCCGGGCGGCCTGGGGTAACAGACTCGTGGCAGTCATTCCGGGAATCGTGTTGGTTTCCAGTACATAAATTTTTTTGTCTTTGAGGATCATGTCGGTTCGGCTGTAACCCCTACAATAGAGCGTCTGGTGGGCAATTTTCGCATAGGACTGGGCCTGTTGGGTCAACTCGTCATCAATGCGGGCCGGACATATTTCCTGGGTGACGCCGGGGGTGTATTTGGCTTCATAATCGAAGAATTCCCGGGTTTGGTCGGGGACGATTTCGATAATCGGCAAGGCTTCCAGTTCCCTGTTTCCGATGACGCCACCGGTAAGCTCGGTACCGGCGATATAGGATTCGACCATCACGGCGCTATCGTGGGCGATGGCTTTATCCAGGGCGCCTTGCAGATCGCCGCTTGATTTCACAATGGACATTCCCACGCTGGATCCACCTACAACCGGTTTGACTACCAGCGGCAAACCAATCTGCTTCACACAGGCGTCAATATCCACACTGTCGTTGCGGTCGTAAATAATATAGGGCGGCACGGGAAGATCGGATTTTTCGTAAAGCTGCTTGGTAACCGCCTTGTTCATGGCAAGCGCACTTCCAAGAACACCCGAACCCTGATAGGGAATATGCAGCAGATCGAGCAGACCCTGAACCGTCCCGTCTTCACCATACGGTCCATGAAGAATAATCAACGCAACATCAATGCCGGATGCATCGTTTAACAACCGGCCCAGGTCGGTTTTGGGGTCATATCGTCGAATATGGTATTTGTCCTTATCCAGGGCCTCAAAGACTTGATCACCGCTTTGCAGCGAAACCTCACGTTCGGAAGAGATGCCTCCGGCGAGAAGGGCGACAGTAAGTTTTTTCATGGATATTGATCCTTATTGATTATTTATTTTTTTGAGGCTTCCAGCCATTCTACCAGTTTGCCCGAGTATTTTTGGGGCACTTCAAACTCGATGGGGCCATCCCCTATGGAGTTTAGTTTCATAATAAGAAAGTTTAATTTTTTTAAGGTCCGATATCTTTCAGCTGTATCTTCCATACCGCTCAGAAGATCTTCAGTGCGTTCAATCTCTTTTTTTAATTTGATTTCGGGGGGCAGGCAATCTGCATTTTTTAAAATTTTATAGGCCAACCGCAACTCATCAGCCACATGACCGTCATTTTCAAATAGGAGGGGTTTGCCGGCGCCCTCTAAATTTTCAAATTCCCCCTTTTGTTGAGCGCGGCGAATACGTTCTTCTATTATTCTGTCAAATCCTGGAAACATATTCAGTAACCGTTCGCAGGTTCAGCGTTCAACGTTGTGGGTTAAGGACAAAGAAGGCATTAAAGACCCGCAGATTTCGTTAAAAATGTTCATTTTGCCAAATAATTGCCAATTTGGCTCCAAATTTTGGGTTAGGCCTGACGAAGCTGATACTTTCGTGTAAATACGCATCCCAAATGCAGTATAGAGCCTATAATTGAACCTTGAGCTCTATATCAAACATACCATAATTGATCAGATTTTAAAATTATAAAATTTCAACGATAGAACGATCTGCCAGACGGAAAGCATTTGAGGCTATCGCGGGAAATTCAAAAGTTATAATTGACCCGGACTGAAACTATTTGATAAGAAAACAAACCCATACCAACGGTACGTTGGAAATTGCATTGAGCCTCAAAACTATTCAAACATTTGAAGAAGGAAACAGTACATGAAAAAAATAGCCTTTGCCGGAACCGACGGAAGGACATTGTTAAGTGCCTTGGTGATAGGTACTGCGACCAGCGACATTTATGATGACACATTTAAAGGTGTCGTCATTCGGGGGACACCCTCGATGCCGAAATTTTCTGAAATCATGAATTGGTCGGTGGAGTTTATCGCAACAGAAAGCAATTCCGTTGAGGATTATGCAACAGCAATTATTGCGGCCTTGACGGAAAAGAAAATAGACTATGTAATCCCCATGCCGGAAGCACTTTTATTTGAAGGTTTGGTGGATACCGTTGAACGTGCCGGTTTTGGAGATCGCATCATCGGTTTGAAAAAATCCGGCGCATTTATTGAGGGTGACAAGATAGAGTGCAAAAAGCTTTGTCGGGAGGCGGGTATCCCGGTGGCAACTTGCTGGAGTGAGGTGGATGCCAAAGATTATCAGAACCTATTGCAGACCTGTTTGAAATATATTCATTCCTATGGGGGGGCCGTATTGAAATATCCATACAGCGCTGGTGGAAAGGGTGCGCGTATCATCTTGAACTCCTGGGAAATAAGGGAGATCTACGATGGATTGATCAAAGATTACAAAGCCGGCTATAAAAAAATGTTTGGCGGCAAAGGAAAATGGCCGCTATTAATTGAGTCCCTGATGTCGGGGGTGGAAATAAGCTTTACAATTTTGGTGGATAATAATGGAAATTTTCAAATTTTACCCACTGCCATGGATTATCCGGAACGATTTGAAGGTCCAGCCGGCAAAAACAATCCGATTACGGGCGGTATGGGAGCTGTTTCACCCCATCCGCTGGAAACACCTGAATTAATCAAGATGGCAGGTGAAGCAATTGCCGAGCCGCTAATTGAAGCGATGAGAAAAAACGCACTTTTACGGCCCTGTATACTCTATCCCGGTTGTTTTGTCTCGCTGGATGAAGCCGGATTTCCAACGGCAATACGAGTGTCTGAAATTAACATTCGGCCCGGAGAACCAGAGGCCCAACCGGTCATACGTCGTTTGAGAAATCTGGGAAATCTCATCCAGGCAACTCTGGAGGGTAACTTGGATAAAGTTGCACCGGAAGTGAGAACGGATCAACTTGCCATGTGTTCAGCGCTGGTGACGGGAAGGGGAGGGCCGGACGGCCAAAAGGGGTACCCCTGGTCCTGCACCCGGGGCGAACCGGTTGAAATTGATTTTAAATATATGAAACGCAAGGGTATTCAGGTGATTCCTTCAGCCATGATGGGTTCGCCGAAAGATGGCGGTTTTAAATCCGACGGAACCCGCGTGGCCTTTTTAAACGCGAACCTGACTGTCAAACCCGCTGAAAGTCAGGGAGAGGCCGCCGAACGATTTAGAAAAAAACTGCTGGCTGCCTTTGACAATGGAAAGATCCGGGTAATACCCAGGGAAGACCCCAACGGTAACCGGTTGGATCTTAGACGAGACATCGGTTTTCATTACCTGGAGGCGGAAAAAATATTCCCGAAAACGAAGTACGGTGGAAGCAATGACCGATAGTGAAACCGAACCGGTGAGCTTTTTTCCCAAGAGAGCTTTAACTCAATTCATAAGCCACCCCGACCTGTCGGGATGAGAATTTAAAAGGTTCTACCGTTACCGCGAGGGCATGCTTGACGGGTGCAGATCTGATCGATGCCGGCGGCTTATGAATTGATATAAATTTTTTTTTGCATATTTTTTCAATCTAACAAAAGATTGAGGGCGATACCGTATCCCATATAACCGGTGCCGATGAATCCGATTTGCATGTACGATCTCCTTTTGGAGCAATAGCAGCTGGAAACGGCTGCAACATTTTGAATTGTTGCTACGAGGATTTTCGCCGGTGCTGCAGGGCCATACGGCAGGCCAGGTCAAAGGCGTGACGCATGGCTGAAACTTTGGCGACGCCTTTGCCCATAATGTCAAATGCCGTACCGTGGGCCGGTGTTGCAATGGGAATGGGCATGCCGCCGAAAACCGTGACGCCGCGATCAAATCCGGTTAGCTTCATCGCAATTTGACCTTGGTCGTGATACATGGTTACAATGGCATCATATTCACCGGACAACCCCTTCAGAAAGATTGTGTCGGCCGGAAAGGGACCTTTTACCTGAATACCTTGTAACCGTGCCCGGTTGATCGCCGGGCCAATGATGTCAATTTCTTCCTGCCCGAAGTTGCCGCCGTCTCCTCCATGCGGATTGAGGGCGGCCACACCAATATGAGGCTTTTTAATTGCGGCCCGTCGCAGCGAATGGTAAACGAGTTCAATGGTAGCGATTACGCGTTCTTCAGTGATCATGGAACTGACGTCTTTCAGGGCGACATGCGAGGTAACGCGTGCCGTCCACAACTCTTCGAGCACGTTCAATTCACCGAAATAACCTTCGTATCCGATTTTGCCGGCACACCAGTGCATTTCGTCGTTTTCGGTCATGCCGGATAGATGCATGGCTGTTTTGTTCATCGGGGCAAAGCAAATGGCACCTGTCTTACCACCAACCGTTAAGTCTAAGGCTATCTGCATGGTTTCCAGGCTGTAGCGTCCACCTTCAGCGGTTGCTTTAGCATCGCTGAATTTTCCTTTGACCGGGCTCTTGTAATCGAAAAGAACCGGCAGATCACCTGTAAAATCCACCTTTTTAAAGTTGTCGGATTCCGCAACAGAAACGTCAACGTTGGCAATTCGCTGTCCTTTGAAAAATTCATCCTTATCGGCGATCAATAAAATATTGGCTTGCCGGCAAACTTCTTTTGTGGCCAGAAGTTTGGCGGTCAATTCCGGACCGATACCTGCCGGATCCCCCAGAAGCAGGGCAATTGTAGGTTTTTCAATCATAAATTACGTAATCTCCAATCCGTTGGATTATTTGTAGAAAAAATCGACTAGTGTGAGCGATACGGCCGGAACATAGGTGACGAGTAATAGTACGCCCAGCAGTACCAGGATAAAGGGAATGTTGACTTTGGTCGTCTCCCATATGTCGGTTTTGGCAATCGAGCAGGATGTAACCAGTACGCTGGCCACCGGGGGGGTCTGCTGCCCGATGGCGATGTTGAGCGTCATAATCAGGCCAAATTGAATGGGGTCGATGCCGACCTGATGGATCAGCGGCATGACAATTGGTACCACCAGGATGATGGCTGCTGCACCGTGCAGAAACATGCCAATCACAAACAACCCGCAGTTCAACAAGGCCAAAACAGCGTATTTATTATTCGTGAGATCCATTACCCAGCGGGCGAAATTTTGAGGAAGCTGAATCTCGGTAAGGTATAGACCAAGCACGGCCGAAGTCGCAACGAGAAGCATCACCACTGCTGTCTGCATGACCCCTTAGATCATGGCCTTGCGCAGATGTTTCCAGTTGAGCTCCCGGTATATCACACCTCCGATGAATAGTGAGGCCACCACCGCCATACCGGCACCTTCCGTAGCAGTCACGATGCCGCCGAAGATACCTCCTAGAATAATCACCGGTAGCATCAGAGCCCAACCGGCTTGCTTGAACGCTTTCCACAGCCGGTTAAGATTAAAGGCTTCCTCTCTGGGGAGATCGTGTCGAACTGCGTACCAGTAGCACAATGCCATCATACCCAGACCCCCTATCACACCGGGAACGACGCCGGCCACGAATAGCTGAACGATCGAAGCGTCGGCCAAGGCACCATAAATGATCATGGCAATCGACGGCGGAATGATAATGGCAATGGATGCCGACGATGATGTCACCGCTGCCGCCAGTTTGGCAGAATACTTCCTGCGCACCATCGCGGGTATGAGTACGGAACCGATGGCGGCAACATCGGCAACGGCAGAACCTGAAATTTCTGCAAAAAACATGGAAACACCGACATTGACCATGGCCAGTCCGCCTCGCACAAAACCGATTAAGGCCGATGTCAGCCTGATGAGTCGTCTCGAAATACTGGTGGTATTCATTAAAGCGCCGGCCAGAATGAACAGCGGTATTGCCAGCAATGGAAAATTCGTTGCACCATCGAACATGGTCAAGGCTGCGTTATAAGCACCATCGAATCCGCGTGATATCATCATGCCGACAACGGCGACAATTCCCAGGCCAACCGCAATGGGCACGTTGATCAGCACGAGTATAAACAGTCCTGCAAATACGAGTACAATGGTCATGACGATTGCTTCGCTTCTTCGATGGCCTCATCAATGGCCTGTTTCTCATAGTCGGTTCCCGCTCTGGCTTTGACCCAGGCATCCGGAATGCTGAGGATTTCTGCGGTAATAAAGAGTGCGGCACCAATGGGGATGACGGATTGGGTGACACTAAGGGGCACCCAGGGAAGGCTAATGAGTGTCTCCTCTCCGAAGACACCCAGTAGATACCAGCCGGCCCAACCGATAACCAGAAAAAAACTGATCACAAACAGTTCGGCGAGAACAAAAGCAGCAGATCTAATCTTTTGCGGCAAGGCCATAAAAAGTCCGGCGAATCCCAAATGACCTCGTTTTAGTGCCGCAAGGGCGGCCCCATAATAGGTTAACCAGGCCAGCTGGACTGAGGCCACCTCGTCGTACCAGATCAGTGAAGATCCGGAAAATCGGAAGATTACAGCCAGTACGACAACAATTGCCAGGCTGATCAATAGCGCAATCGACACAACTTCAAGTAACCACTCAAACCAGCGATTCAGGGTTCTCATCCCAAACACAATTCCTATTCAGCCAATTGTAAGGCCATATCGATCATTTGTTTGCCGGTGGGAACCTCTTTGGCAAACTCTTCATAAATGGGCTTGCTGGCTTCGACAAACGCTGCTCGATCGGCAATGTTGATTTCCATACTGCCTTTGAGTTTGTTCAGCAGGTTCAGATCGCTCTGGGTACCCATGGCGTACATCCAGCCCTGGACATTGCGGGCGGTTTTCTCAAGAATCTCCCGCACGTCGACCGGCAGTTTTTTCCATTGTTTGGCACCTGTAGTAAGGTATGATGGTGTGTAGACATGTCCGGTGAGAGACAGGTATTTTTGCACTTCGTTGAGCTTGGCTGCATAAATGTTGGTCAGCGGATTTTCCTGGCCGTCGATGACGCCCGTCTGCAGACCGACAAAAACCTCGGAAAACGCCATTGGCGTCGGGTTGGCTCCCCAGGCCGCGAACATTTTAACGCGCCAAGTGCTTTTGGGCGTCCGAATCTTGACACCCTTGAGATCGTCAGGGGTGTTGATAGGCCGTACGTTGTTGCTGATATGCCGGATACCGTTCTCCCAGAAGCCAATAACCTTATATCCCTTTTTTTCGATGGCCGGTGCAATCATCGGCCAGAAAATCTTGTGCTCAATGCGGTTCAGGTGCGCCCGATCCTTGATCAGAAAGGGCATGTCAAACAGCGCCGCCTCGCCGGAGATCGATGACATGATTGAGGACGGCATGGAAAGTTGTACTGTACCAAGTTTTAGTTTTTGCAGCAGGTCTTTATCTTTGCCTAATTGAGATGATCCGTAAAAGGTCACCTTGGCTTTGTCACCGAGCAGTTCGTTGGCTCTCCGGGTAAATTCCTCCGCCGTTATGTATTGGGTAGAACCCGGAGCGGCACTGATAGCGAGAATAATTTCGGTTTTGGCAATCGCGTTAGAGCTGAAAAGAACCAAAAGGACCCATAGAACAGTAAATAAAAATTTCTTCATGATTACCTCCTTTTCTGATGAATTGCATACAATTTTTACTAATTTGCTTAAAAAGACGCCTTTACCACCTGAAGCTTGCTGGAATTCACTTATAATTTCAGCAAAATTGTATGCAATTTGTTTAAAATATTCTAAAATATTTGTCAACTGTTTTTAACGGTTTCCCATAAAATTTCATATCATATTATATTAATTAATAAAAATTCTTGTTAAAAGATAAAAAATTTCCTTTAATTATTTAATTATTATTTGATTTTTGCATTCAATATAGATATGAAAGCGTTGTCGATATTGACACAAATAGTTTGAGATGAATTAAAAATGACTAAATTTAAGAACCGGATAGAGACGCTTGAAATCAGCAGGCTCGGGAGTTGTCACAATTCCAAAGTGTCAAGTGAGGCCGCCGTACCGCCGTTGGCGCAGCAGGTTGCCGCCCAAATTCGTGACATGATCATCCAGGATCACCTGATCCCCGGCAAATGGATCCGCGAACAGGCTCTGGCCGACAAATTGAGCGTCTCACGTACACCTCTGCGCGAAGCACTTAAAATGCTGGAACTGGAAGGCCTCATCCAGCTGTTGCCCAACCGGGGGGCGGTGGTCACGGAATTAACCGTTG
>JAJRVC010000497.1 GCA_024277475.1 Deltaproteobacteria bacterium | reverse complement strand
GACGGTTTCGATGTTTGCCGGCGCATCCGCAGCCGTGGATCGGATATCCCCATCCTGATGCTGACAGTCAAAAAAGAAGTGGAAGATCGCGTAAAAGGGTTGGATAGCGGCGCAGACGATTACCTGACAAAACCGTTTAGTTTCGACGAACTTCTTGCCCGCATCCGAGCCCTGTTACGCCGTAGTGGAAACACCCGCGAAAATAAAAAAATACAGGCTGCCTCTATTGTCCTGGATGTGGAAACACGTGAAGTGAGCCGGCACGGAAAAAAAATTGATCTAACCCCAACGGAATTCGGCTTGCTGGAACTTTTCATGCGCCATCCCCAGCGGGTCTTTACCAGAGAAACGCTTTTAAATCGGGTGCTGGGCTATGATTATGAGGGCGGCACCAACATTATAGATGTTCACATCAGCCATCTGCGCAACAAATTGGGCGACCGTCCGTCACACCTGATCCGAACCATTTATGCCGTGGGGTACGCCTTTCATCTTGAGACAGATCTATGAAAATTTGGCAAAAACTTTCCCTGCGCGAGCGACTGGGCCTGCTTTACGCCGTTTTGCTGATTTTATCTGTAGTCCTGGTGGGCTCCTATTCTTACTGGAATATCTGGCAGTTATTCATCGGCAACAAAACCACCCATTTGCGCGCCAGGGCCAAACCTATCATCGAACACTGGCTCATTGATCACGGCCTGATAAGGCAGGATTTTGTCCGCCTGAACCTCAAGTCCCAGGATGCCGTTACTTTGGCCCGTGATCTTACTTCCCGTGATACCGTTGCGATTATTTTGAACCGGCAGGGGAAAATACTTGCCAGGGGCAAACGCTTACCTGAAGAGCCGATCCCCCCGGCCCCTGATCTGCATTATTTTCGCAGGGCCCTGTCCGGAGAAAATGAAATCACTTACCGCAGCCAAATCAACGACACATCGGTGCTCGTTTTGCTGATACCGCTTCGCCTCCATCCGGCAAGCCCTGAGATAATCGGTGTGGTTCAAATCAGCACCTTGCTTACGGACATCAACCGGATCCTTTTTCGCCATGGCGCCATGTTAATCGCCCTTGTAGCCGTCATCTTGATTTTGGGGATTGCCGCCGGGTTTTGGCTGATCGGCATCAGTCTCAAAGATTTACGCGGCTTGATGGTAACGTGCAACCAGATCACCAGTGGGAACTTTACCCGCAGAGCCCACGCCAAGAATTCCAGAGATGAAATCAGTCAACTGGCACAATCCTTCAACCAGATGATCGACCAGCTTGAAGCGACTTTTGCGGCCCAGCAACGGTTTGTTGCCAATGCGGCCCATGAACTGCTTACCCCGCTTACGGGTTTGCGTGGCTCACTGGAAGTTTTGCTGCGCGGCTCACAGGACGATACCGTTGCCGTGGCCCGCCTTTCCAGAGGCATGTACAAAGAAGTCAATCGCCTGATTCGGCTTTGCGATCAACTGCTAGGGCTATCCCGCCTGGAATGCTCTTCCAATGTACGCAAACAGCGCATTGTTTTATCCGAATTTGTTGATGATCTCAAAGCCCAGGCTCAAGTACTGGCGCAGGAGCGCTCCATGATCATTGAGCCGGGGCCTTTTGTGATGGCCATTGCGGACCCCGACCTTCTCAAGCAGATCCTGCTGAATCTTATGTCCAATGCCCTGCGCTACTCTCCGCCTGAAGCCCCCATCACTCTTGGCTGGAAGCTGCTTCCGGCGCAGGTGGAAATTTGGGTTTCTGACCATGGAGCCGGCATGGACTCAGAAACCTTGTCCCACATTTTTGAACCCTTTTTCCAGGGAAAATCCATCGGCTCATCAGGCGAAAAAGGTGCCGGCCTGGGACTTACATTGGCAAAATCGATGATCGCAGCCCACGGCGGCTCCATCCGTGTTGAAAGCCAGGCCGGAAAAGGTACCACAGTATTTTTTACACTCCCCGTACAATAATCTGACATGGGCATCAAAATCCTGCTTGTCAATCTTAACCTTTTCTTAATATTTCCTTTGGGACTTCTTAATCTTTGTTGGTTATTGTCTGTTCAGAAAGCACGGACGGAAGGTGTATGCAAAAGCATTCAGACAAAAAAATAAACTGGCTTCCGGTGCTGGCGATGACACTAGTGGTAAGCGGATGTGCTCCCGTTCCACCACCGCCTGTATCTCCAGAACTGTTCAGCCTCGGTTTCTGGTGGTTGATCGTCGGCCTGTTGCTCTGGATTGGCATTATTGGATGGGAAAAATACGGTTCTTCCAAACCGCCAAAAACAGATTATCTGAGCGAAGCATTAAATGCCATCAATCGACGCTTGACCATTTTGGAAGAACAAATCGAACTGTTAAAAAAAAAAGCAGGATAAGTAATAAAAAAATTCAATCAAGGAGGCTACCATGAAAAAGTTATTCGTCGTGCTCACCATTTTAGTTGTTTCGTTCGGATTTGGTTTTTTCCAAAACTGTATTGCACAACCAGAGGACATGCCACCGCTTCTGACACAACAGGCTCCGGCTCCGACACCTGTGCCGGCTGCACCGGGCACGCCGGCAATTCCACCAGCGACTCCTGGAATTCGCCTTGGACCGCCGGCCACACCACCGCTGCCTGACCCCGGGATTCCAGTTGTGCAAACCATTGCCCCCCAGACACTGCAGACCAATTTACCGAAAGCCATCGCAACGGCCCGAAAGCTTGGCAAGCAGCTTGAGCCGGGAAAAGTGTGGATGATGCGTGGCCCTGCTGGAGAAGTAGAGATCAAAGCTGGGATACTGTATCAGGGTATCGCGGTGGCTGTTTTACATTTCAACCCCCTGTCCGGCGATGTGTTGCCCCTGGGCATCAATACCCATACTTACCAGAGCAACATCCAGATTCAGGCGATTAAAACCCGTTTGTCGAATGTGATCGAAAATTTGCAAATTATACCCGCAGCCGAATTTAGAGAACCGGAAGCAAGCTGGTCGTTTCCTGTCGTCCTGGGCGACAGGATCGTTGCCCATCTAAATGCGTACTACGATGGCGTTCATATCTTGCAAGATTATGCAGCGAATCAGGAAATGATTTTTTATGGCCAATAAAGTTTATTCTGCGGGCGTTTCTGCCCTGAAGAAAAATTTCTTGCTGGTTATCCTGCTTGTAACGGCGCTGGGGCTGGCGGTCGCTCTTGGGCAGCCCCTGCGGCGTTTGCCTGGTTTAGTGGATTGGAACACCATTGTCACGTTAAGCGGACTGCTGCTGATTACCACAGGCATTAAAGAAAGCGGTCTTTTTTATCTTGCGGCTTACCGTATTTCCCGACAAATAGACAGCGAGCGTCTTTTAGCGCTGTTTCTGGTTTGTATCTCGGCGATACTCGCGATGTTTCTGACCAATGATATAGCCCTGTTCATCATTGTTCCACTGACCCTGTGCCTTCAACAGATTTCAGATACTGATTACAGCAAAATCATCATTTTTGAAGCCATTGGCACAAATGTCGGTTCAGCGCTGACGGCCATTGGCAATCCTCAAAATATTTTTCTCTGGCACCAGTGGGACGTTTCATTTTCCTGTTTTATTAAGGAAATGGCCCCGCTGGTTTTTATCATGTCGTTGGAGTTGTTTGCCCTTATTGTTCTTTGTTTTTCTTCAAAGAAACTAAAATGTGCCAATAACCATCATCCCGTTGTGGATCGCGGACTGTTTTATTTTTCCGCAATTTTGTTAATCGTGTTTATTGTTTCTATTGAATTGCACGATGAAAAATATTTTCTGGGGGCAATATTTCTTTTACTATTTTTGGTGCGCAAAAAAGTCATTTTAAAAACAGACTGGACACTTATTTTTCTTTTCATTGTCATTTTCATCAACTTAAATCTGATATGTCACTTTGAAGGGCTGCAACATCTGCTTGCCCGGTTGAATTTTAACAACCCTCATATGGTGTTTCTTTCCGGCGCTTTCATGTCGCAGGCGATCAGCAATGTCCCCTCAGCCATTTTACTGGCCAATTATTCGTCTAGTTTCAAGATGATTGCCTATGGTGTCAATATTGGGGGAAACGGGTTGCTGATAGGGTCTTTTGCCAACTTAATCGCTATGCGCTTTATTAAAAAACAATTCAAGTATTGTTTGTTTCATGCATATTCTCTGCCGTATTTTACAATTACTCTTATTTCAATTAACTATTTTTTATTTTAAATTGAGCTCGAGCTTGCTCAGCATCAGCTATCAGGTCTTCAGTATCTTCAACACCACCTGAAAACCAGCTTCAGACCGCGAAAGTATTCTACCAGCAGCAATTGTGAACCATTTTTGTACAACAAAACTTGCCCGAATCCGATGCCTCTATTTTGGAACGTAAAGTGGAGCTCTTATGTCCAAAGGCAGGTCATTCACGATCGCGTTGTTGGCAGGGTTGTCAAGATCACTTTTTTGCATCATCCCGATTGCAACGTTCCTTGGAGGCCCTTAAAATCCTGATTTCGCCAGGCAAAATAAGATACATTTCCGGTTCAACCTTAAAATAGAGCCTTTTAATTCCGCAAGAAATGATGTAGTACTGAAAACAACTTAAACCACCGCTTTACAGCAATTCTGGTCGTAAATTTGTTTTCGGAACGATCTCATGGAAGAAACACTAACTCTTCAAAAAGAACTGCGACGCTTAAAAGAAGAAAAAGCGGCCCTTCAAGTTCAGGGCAGACTGCTTGAAAAATTTGTAACCCTGGCCCGATCAGCAGGCAAAGAGAGGGTGCTAACGGCTATTTTACAAAAAACCCTTGAAATTTCCACCGAGCTTACCTCTGCAGAAAAAGGCAGCCTCTTTTTACTCGATACCGATGGGGCTGTCACTGATAGCCTTTTAACCCGCAGAGACACCACTCCGGAACAAAGTGATAGAATCATCGGGACGGTATTCGGCAAGGGACTTGCCGGTTGGGTACGACAACATCGAAAAGTGGGCTTAATTCTTGATACAAGAGATGATGATCGCTGGCTGGATCTTCCCAATCAACCTTACAAGGTTGGATCGGCATTGGCAGTTCCGATCCTTCGCGGACATAATCTGATGGGAATCCTTACATTGCTGCACGCTCAATCCGGACATTTCACCGCGGAGACCGCCGATATTATGCTGTTGACTGCAAGGCAAATCGGCAGTGCTCTTGAAAATGTGCGGTTATATACCAGACTGGACGATTCCTATCGTTCATTGGAGCAGGCCAAATTTAAAATTGAAGCCTATTCGAAAGCTTTAGACGCCGAAATGGAGAAAGGCAGAAAAATTCAAATGGAATTTCTGCCCGATCAGATCCCTCTGATCCCCGGCTGGGAAATCGCCTCTTTCTTCCATCCAGCCAAACAGGTATCCGGCGATTTTTACGATGCATTTCTGCTACCGAGTAACCTTATTGGGTTGGTGATTGCCGATGTTTGCGACAAGGGTGTCGGATCGGCACTATTCAGGGAGCGAATTCCCCCGACGATCCCATGTATCAAACTTTGCATGCGGTTTCGCTCACCAACGATTACATTGCCGCAGAACATGGTAAGGAGGGAATGTTTGCAACTCTCTTTTTCGGAGTATTAGATCCCCGCAATGGGAAAATGACTTATGTAAACGCAGGACACGAACCACTCATTATCGTCAATCATGCTGGGGTGAGAGAAAGACTTAAACCTACAGGCCCGGTGGTCGGCATGAGCCTCGAAACGATATATAAAATAAAGCAGACTCTAATCGAGCCCGAAGACATCTTAATCGGTTATACGGACGGGGTGACGGAAGCACTTTCTCCCGATAAAAAGTTTTACACAAAAAAAAGGTTTTTTTCTATTTTAGAAAACCCCGCCCCAACGGCATCAAAATTAATCGAAAAAATAAAAACCGATTTATATGATTATATGGATGGTGCGCCGCAGTTTGACGATATTACGATGCTGGCGGTGCATCGGAAAAATTGATCGATTCTACCGATCTTTCCAGACCGGTGTCGTTTTTTTTAAAAATGCATCGATCCCATTTTGAGCATCCTCTGCACTCAGGTTCATAGTAATGGTGTGTTTGGCATAATGCATGGCATTGCTGTCGGGCTGGTCCACTTGGGCATAAAATCCCTGCTTTCCAATCGCCAGCACGAATCGGCTGGCATCGGCAATCTGAAGGGCTAAAGTATCGGTTTGCGTTTCCAAATTTTTCAGGGGCACAACCCTGTTGATCAGACCCAGATCCCTGGCTTCGTTCGCCGGAAAATAGCGCCCGGTGAGCAGCATCTCCATGGCGGCTTTACGGCCGATGGCCCGGGTAACGGCAACCATGGGCGTCGTACAGAATAGACCGATTTTAACTCCGGGTGTAGCAAAGCGGGCACCCTCTTCGGCCACGGCAAGATCGCACCAGGCAACCAGCTGACATCCGGCGGCGGTAGCAATACCCTGCACCTGAGCGATCACCGGCTGGGGTATCTCATGGATCATCTGCATCATTTTAGAGCACTGATCAAAAATATATTTATATTCTTTGACACCTTTATTACTCATTTCCGCCATATAATGTCCGGCACAAAAATGTTTACCCGCACCACGGATAACCAGCACCTTTATTGATTCGTCCTCGGCAATTGCGTTTAAAGCGTGGATTATTTCGCCAATCATGTTTTTTGACAATGCATTGATTTTTTCAGGGTTATTTAATGTCAGATAGCCGACCGGTCCTTTAGTAGAATACAAAATTTCTTCGTACGACATATTCAATCTCCTTCGAGGTTTTTTGCGGACTTATTTTCAGGTGTAACCTCTTGACAATTAATATATAATAGATATTTATACTATATATTGAATGTTTTGAATTAACTTATAAAAACATTTTGCCGGGGTAAAGAGCCTGCTGAGCGAACCGGTAAGCGTAGCTTTTCGGGATCGGTTGACTGTATTGGATTTATCGAAAAATGAGCAAAAAGTTATTTGAATAAAATCGGGATGAAATGTAGAGGACATGTTACGGGAAATTTTCACCAACTCAGGTTGAGGCCCTATAAAAATCCACCTCTTGCGGATTCTTATAGGGGCTTTGTGTGTGCCGTGATCACCGGTGAGTCGTTCAAAATGTTCTTTTCTTTAATCAGATTAAAATTCTACATGATCATTAGCCGGCCCGTCCGTCGTCGCAGGGTCCACCCAGATCATCGAACCGTGAGTGTTCGGCCGTGCTGCTTGTCTGGCATGCATCCAGCCCTTCAGCTTGCATGGGTTTACCGCAACACTCAGGGATACTCGGGTCGTCGGCATCGTGTTCTGTTTTGTTGCCGCAATGAACACATTCAAAAGATAATTTTTCTGCCATGAATTCCTCCCTTAAAACTTTTTGGTATCGGTGTACCAGTTAGAATAAGAAATTTGAGGCAACGTGTCAAGCATCTACTCCTTTTAATCCGGCAAAAGGTCATAAAAGTACAGCATGGTATCCGATCTGGTGATGATGCCGATAATCCGGCCCTTATCCACCACAGGAAGCCGACCGATGTCATGTTTTACCATCAAACGGGCGGCCTGCATCGGGCTTTTACCGGGTTATTTTCAGGATCCTGGAGGTCATAAATGCTTTTACATTGAAATTTAAGCTTTTGGGAAGAATCGGGATTGTGCCTGGATAAAGCAGCTTTGCTGCGATGACGCTTGCCAATGCATCAAAATCCGTGTTTTTGTGAGTAGTTACAATATGCATACCCAAAAAGTATATACAACTGTTAAAAAAATGCGTCGTGAACGAATAGGCTCGCTATTCGTTCAGATCAGGGCCATCGACAGATCAAAAATATAACGTCTATTGACAGACTATCTCTGTTTGATATTAAAAGGAGGAATCTATGGTATTTCTGTAAACACGAAGTCATCACGGGTTCGCCGGCTTGCATTTTGCAAGAATATCCGTTAATGCATCAGTTTTCGGATACACCAACACCAAACGTAATGAATAAACGGGGTCGATTCTATGAATAAAGCCATCCTGTCGGTTTTGGGACATGACCAACCCGGGATCGTGGCGGCTGTAACCGGTATCCTCTTTGATATAGACTGCAATATCGAAAACGTCAGCCAGACAATCCTGCAAACCGAATTTTCCGGCTCGTTTATAGTAACTATGCCGCAAGATCTGTCTTTGGGCGATCTGCGTGAGAGGTTTATTGAGGATTTAACCCCCAAAGAGCTGCATGTACACATCGAACCGCTCCTGAAAAAAGAAGCAGCGTTTACCACCAGGAGGTCCGAGCCATTTGTCATTACCACCAAGGGTCCGGATCGCCAGGGGCTTGTGGCCGGTATCAGTCAGGTCATTGCCAATCATGATGTGAACATCACCAATCTTCAGGCAGTATTCAAAGGCGGTAATGAACCCGGTAATAATATTATGATATACGAAGTGGATATTCCCACCGACATTGACCAGCAGGCACTTTATCGGGACCTTAGAGAAAAGGCGAAGTCCCTGACGCTGAATATCAGCATCCAGCACCGCAACATCTTCGAAACAATCAACAGGATTTAAAGGGAAAGGCAACCTATGCTAACCGATAGAGAAATAATATCCACCCTTGAGATGCTGGAAAATGAAAATCTGGATGTGCGTACAGTGACTCTGGGAATTAACCTCTTGGATTGCGCCGGCTCCAACCCGGGCCGCGTTAAAGATAAAATTTATTCAAAAATATCTCATCTTGCCCGGAATCTGGTGCCCGAATGCGACCGAATCGGTCACAAATACGGTATTCCGGTGGTAAACAAACGAATCGCGGTCAGCCCCATTGCGGTGGTAGGGGCGGCGCTATCTTCATCTCAGATGGTGGAAATCTCAAAAGCTCTCAATGCCGTCGCTCAAGAAGTTAATGTTGATTTTATCGGCGGCTTTTCAGCCCTGGTCCAAAAAGGCATTGCCAGGGGAGACCGTGCCCTGATCGAAGCAATCCCCCACGCCTTGGCGGCCACCGAGCGGGTTTGTGCTTCTGTAAATGTAGCCACCACCCGGGCGGGTATCAACATGGATGCCGTGCTGCTCATGGGTCAAATTATCAAAAAAGCAGCTGGATTGACCGCCGACAAAGATGGCATCGGCTGTGCAAAGCTTTGTGTATTTGCAAATATTCCCGAGGATATTCCCTTTATGGCCGGTGCTTATTTAGGAATCGGCGAAGCGGATGCCGTTATCAACCTGGGTGTCAGCGGACCGGGGGTGGTGAAAAAGGCCATTGATCGGGCTCTTGAGGCCGATCCCGATATGGACTTGGGACAAATTTCCGAGCTGATAAAAAAAACCGCCTATAAAGTTACACGCGTCGGGGAACTGATTGGCAGAGAAGTCGCCGAAAACCTGAAAATTCCTTTTGGTGTGGTGGATCTCTCGTTGGCCCCCACTCCGAATGTGGGGGACAGTGTCGGTGAGATTTTTCAAAGTCTTGGGCTTTTGAGCATCGGCGTACCAGGAACGACTGCTGCTCTGGCGCTGTTAAACGATGCTGTTAAAAAAGGAGGGGCCTTTGCCAGCTCTAGAGTTAGGGGACTCAGCGGTGCCTTTATCCCGGTCAGCGAAGATCTCAATATTTCAGAAGCTGCCCGCAAAGGCTATATCGGCCTTGAAAAATTGGAGGCTATCACCAGTGTATGCTCCGTAGGGCTGGACATGGTGGCCATTCCGGGCAATACATCCGAAGAATGCGTTTCTGCTATTATTGCTGATGAAATGGCCATCGGAGTCATCAACAACAAGACCACCGCAACCCGATTAATCCCGGTCCCCGGAAAAACGGCTGGTGAAGCTGCCTTTTTTGGCGGTCTTCTCGGACAGTCCACTATTATACCCGTCAACAACGGGCAGGGCGAAAATCACTTTATCAGACACGGTGGTTTGATACCTGCTCCGATCCAGAGTCTGACAAATTGATAAATTCTAACCTATTAAAAAATGATGACTTAGAATGTCTCTTTCTTATCTCAAGTCGACTCGAATAGGGCCGACCTTGATCGATATTACGAAATATTTGTTGATAATGACTGCCCTTACCTGGCTGATGGTCAAGAGTACCCGTGAACTGGGGTATCATTGGCAGTGGTACCGAGTGCCGCGATATCTTTTTTCCATAGTCGATGGTCAATTAAGCCCGGGCCCGCTGATCGACGGATTGCTGTTGACCTTTCGCATCACTGGCATTAGCCTCGTACTGGCATTTATCTTCGGGTTGGTTAGCGCCCTTTTGAGACTTTCCAACTCGTTTGTGGGCAGGGCCCTTTCCAGGGGTTACCTTGAAATCATTCGCAACACGCCCTTGCTGGTT
>JAJRVC010000496.1 GCA_024277475.1 Deltaproteobacteria bacterium | reverse complement strand
TGAGACTCTTGGGATTGAGTTTGATAAAATATCCGTTTCCGAGACCGATACGGAGACAACACCGCTGGATTGCGGCACCCATGGCAGCCGGCAGGCTTACTGTGGCGGTCTTGCCGTCCAGGCAGCGGCAACTGAGGCACGCAAAAAACTGCTTGCTTACGCGGCCAGGGAATTGGGCGTTAATGAGGATCAACTCCGGATCGAAGAGGGTACAATTTTCGAATTAACAAATCCTGACCATAAAAGCCTGATCAGCGATTTGATGCGCAAAACCCAGATTGAAGACATGAGTGTATGTGAGCAGGTAATCGGCTCGGCAGCCGGCGTTGCACCGGCCATGCCCGGTTATTACGGCGCCATCTTCGCGGAAGTCGAAGTGGATACTGAGACCGGCCAAGTTAAGGTGTTGAAGCTGACGAGTGCTTTTGATGTCGGTCGGGCAATAAACCCGGACCTGGTCGAAGGACAAATCATCGGGGGTGCCGTCATGGGTATGGGGTTTGCCCTCACCGAGAATCTACTGCTGCGAGATGGACGAATACTGAACGGCAGTTTTGCCGATTATCGGCTTCTGAGAGCCTGTGATGTGCCTGAAATCATTCCAATCATCGTAGAATCCAACGAACCGACCGGTCCTTTTGGCGCCAAAGGTGTTGGCGAGGGTTGCATGGTGAATGTGGCCTCGGCCATATCCAATGCAATTTGTCATGCGACCGGGGTGAGGTTGACTGATTTGTGTATGACACCGGATTCAATTCTTCAAAAAATGTGCCACCAGGATCAATAATATTCAATTCTCCGCCTCCGGCGGATCCGGAGCAGGAGTTATTAATTCGATGCCCAAATCCTCAATTCGTACCCATGTTATCCATGAAGGAAAGCGACCACCTTGCCTGAAATCACAGCAGCAGTGCAGGGGATGTTTTGGATGGCGTAATATGCTCAAAGCAGCCCAAACCGATAATTTCTGGCAGAGTTTTCCATTCAGATGTTCCCTGACGGGCTTGACTCTGAAAGTCGAAGAAAAAATCAAGTAGATACCCGGGTTCAGAGGGCCGGCACTGATTCCTCCCTGAAAGGCAGTGTTTGTTTTATTACATATAAGTGCCTAAAATGAACTAAAGTGCGCTAAAGTTAAGGAATTCTATCTTTTTTATAAATAGCAGAGCGAAGCGAACCATCAACTTTAGATGACTTATTACTTTGACAATCTCGTAAAAAGTCAAAATTATCGAATTTTTATCTTATAACCTATTGAATTTATTAAGTATAAAATTTTATTTTTGTGCCTTTTTGCGGCCACATCAACTTTAGATCACTCCACACTTTGTATTATTTTCAAGGCAGGGCCAACTATCTCTGACCTGGCTCTCCGAACGAATGCCCCTATTGCTTTTTCCCGAAATCTCTTTTCAAAAAAGTAAAAAAATTCTTTAAATTGTGGTATCATGGTAGTTTAACCTATGATAATTGAAGCACGGCCTTTGAAGAGTCCGGGTTGGGTGGCTGAATTTTTAACCTTAGATAGCTCCGGTTCGTCCGGGTCTGGATTAAATGATGGATATGGGATATTCGGTTGAAGTGTATCGGCAACTGGAAAAAGAATTTCAGAACACAGCTTTGCATCGGCCTATGGTTTTTGAGCGTTATGAAGCCGGTACGGCTTTAACCTATGACATCACTGGAGTAGCGCATACAAACAAGGCCAGAGTGGACCTGGTCGTGGATAAATTTGTCGGGGGAGGCTTCGCCGGGCAGGTATACCGGGTGAAACTATTGGATATTGAATCCGAGGATGGCGCCATCGAAGGTCTCAAGGTCGGAGGAATATATGCCGTCAAGATTTTAATTCCCCCGAGCAATTTTTCCCGGCTGTTTCGCAATGTGTTGTATTGGATTGGTTTCCAGGGACCGTTTCAACTTCAAGTCAATCCTTTCGCTGCCAGGGCCGGTGCGCTGTGGCAAAAATTCATCCGGCGGGGTGCAAAAATAAAATTCGGTGAAGAATCATCCGTGGTGGATATTTATGCAACCTTTGTGGACGAAAAATTGGGCAGTTGTGGTGAGTTGAGCGAATGGGTGGAAGGCCGTACCTGGCGCCTGGAGGTGGATGACCGGCTGGATTCATTGAACCGCTGGATCAAAGGCCGGAAGATTGATCCTGAAGAACTGGGATCTCCCGAATACCGGGCCAAATACGAATTTATGCGCCAATTTGTAGAACATCTGCATCAAATGGGTGCCCATGAATTTGCCAGGCAATACGAGTGGTCGACCTGGAAAAGTCAGCCCAATTGCCTGAAACGAAACAGTACGGAGGATTCTGCCTCCGAAGGTTTAACAGCCGTCGATTTCCGGGCAGGACTGGCACTTTTACCTTTCTTACCCATGAGTCCGGGGGATTTCAAGTTAATTGTCAGCGGGCTTTCTCGCGGTAGCCTGGTACAGTTTGACCGGGGCGATATCAAGAAACTCGAACAATTTATGGGTGACCACCCAGAAGTATTTTCAGATATGAACAATATGCTGGCTGAATTAAAGTCGGCCGAACAAGTTTACCGCAATTCAGTCCCGGACATTACCCATAACCACGTTCGTCTGCTTTACAGCCGGCATCTGTGGTCTACCCTACTAAAGAGTGCAATCACCGGCTGGAGTATCCGAAATCTTATCGATAACCACGGTCGGCAAAAGCTGCAAAACAGCCCATTGCTGACGCTGCTGTTTGCCGCACTCGGGTTGATACCGTTTATTGGACGATTTCTCAGACGTATCTGGGGCCAGCCTTTCTGGCGAACCCACTACCGCAAACTTCTGACCAGCCGTGATTATTTTGGGCGAGCGTTGCGTGCAAAATTCATCGAAAAAATTATTAGCTGGCACCGGGCCGGCCGGATAGGCGATCAAAAAGTCCCGGGCTTAATTAACCAAATGTGGCGATGTTCATATCACTGGCCGGTTTCATGGCTGCCGGCGGGCCTTCACCGCTTCATAATGGACCGTCAGTATGCCAAAGAGCGCCTGGACTATATACTGCTGCGACCGGTGAGACTGTATTTCGACCAAACGCTGCGTGAACAGTGGCTGCGGGATATGGTCACCGAGGGAAAAGACAATCACCTGCTTAACGATGAAGATGCCGGTGTAATCCTGTCACAAATCAAGGAACCCTATATCCAGAAGTATTTGAAAAGCCTGGCCGTACATGTGTGCACACTACCGGTTACCCAAGTGGTCTCCGTGCTGATAGCAATCATATATGTCGTCATGCACCCCGAAATGCCGCGCACCCAGGCCTATGCCATGGGAATCGGAATTATCGCGCTGTTTCAGGTGGTACCCATCTCCCCCGGATCGCTGGTTCGGGGTTTGTATGTGCTGTATCTGGTCATTCGGGAGAAAAATTTTAAAGATTACAATATTGCGGTTTTTCTGGGATTTTTTAAATACATCGGCTACCTGGCTTTTCCTATCCAGATGACCTACCGCTATCCGGCCATAGCCCGGTTTATGGCCGGTCACTGGGCCACCGAAGCGGTGCATGTAGTACCGGTGTTCGGTGAAAGGGGTGCGCTGCTGGAGCACAAAATATTTAACCTTTTTTACAACTGGCCCCTGACTCTTCGAAACAGAATACAAAAACGCTGGCAGTTAAGAACCACCCTGGCGCCCCGCTATTGGCACATCGCTCTGTGCATGATTGCCGGGGTGGGAATCTTTGTCACTGCCGACCTGTATTACCTGAATAAGTTCGGTGAATTGCCGCACTTGAAAGAGGTCTGGTTTCTTTCATTGGTCGTCCCGCTGTTGTGCGGCTCGGCCGTCACACTGGGCGCCGGTGGAGCCGTAATCTGGAATCGGGTGATTGGCGCCGTTATTTGCGCAGCGGCTATCGGCGTTTTCAGCACCCTTATATCCGCAGTCCTCGGGGCCGGCGATTCTATTGGGTTTTCTGAAATTGCAGTTGTCGGCCTGTGGCGGATTTTTGTTTTTACGATACTTTCCGTCGCAGGCCTGCTTTTTACGGAAATCAAGCTGCCGACGCCCCAAAAAATGACAATTGACAATTGACGAATGCTTGAATCGCTTCGCTCTGTCTTTTTTTGTGCCTTTTTGCGGCCACATCAAAGATGCTGAATTCGTCTTTTTGCGAATTCATCATTTTTCATTACTTTCATTTTTCAGCAGCACATCAATGATTTTCGGAATGAATTCGTCAGCTTTACTCGCATGAAAACGGGTAGCTGCAGCCCCGAAATGCCCTCCCCCTTCAAAATCGGCGAGCAGCAGGCCGGCATTTACATTGCAATGGGGATTAAAAATGCTATGCCCCACGCTGACGGCGATCATCTCTTTGTTCTTGTCCTCGTAACGAATTCTCACATGAACAAATGATTCCGGAAACAATGCATAAACGAGAAATCGATTCCCGGTCGGGGTTTTTGCCAGATGGCGAAAATCTGTAATGGCGACATGCTTTTCCAGGCGCGTGTTCGCCTTCAAATAAACCGCATACTGCTCATTTTGGTTGATGACATCTTGACAGCGCCGCTTCACCTCCGGATCTTTCATGATTTGTCCGCAATCATATTTCCCGAGAAGGTAGACCAACCTGTTCCAGTAAATTTCACTGGGATAATCTCCGTCAAACACTGTCATGGACAGCAACACATAATCATGTTTCTGGGGGTGACAAACTTGCTCCAGGGTGAGGTCGGCTGAATCGATTTTATCTGTGGCTGTTACCAGTTCACTGTAGTCACGCTTGAATCGACCCCTGTAATGCTCAAAAATAATTCCAGCCGCCGACGGTGCAATTTTAAATACCCCGTTGAAGGGATGGTCGATCTGATTGGTATAATGATGATCAAACCAGAGGGCACATTTATCATCGTAAGGCAGGTTGGCAATGATGTCGCCTTCGCGGACTTCTACCCGCCCCCCTTGCAGGGCACTGGGTTCAACCCATTTCACCGGTTCTCTGACACCGAGGACATCAATCAAGAGGACGGCACAAACGATCCCGTCAAAATCAGGCCTGGTTACTATCCGCATAAATATCTCCGTTCATAGGCGTTCACGGGTTCAAGGTTGCATTCTCGTCCCTGGACTGCATTTGGGATGCATATTTAGGAGAAAAGCACCTGCTTCGATGTATTTATTCACCGCAAAGGCGCAAAGAACGCAAAGTTTTAATTATTTTTTGTGTTTTCGTGTCTTAGTACATAGTTTCACAAATACGGTAACGTATAATTTATTGAAGCGTTAACGACCATTTGATCTCACCACAGTGGCACAGAGATGTATTTTTTTCGTTTTGGGAAAAAAGAAGAATACCTCTGTGTCTCCGTGGTGAAATAATATTACGGCTAATACGTCACTGTAATTACGAATAGGAGCACTAAGTCATAACAGAAAATATCAAAAACCTGTTGATGTTTTGAAACCATTGTCATATCTACCCGGGTGGATATGAAGATCAACAAAATTTGGGTTGGGAGGTTCAGAGTTCAACGTTCCGGGTTGAAAAAACCCACACAACTCGTATCAAAGGAATCTTGCTTTCATCTGGTAATGAATCCGTTTCACTCAATGGGGTATGACGGGCATTCCAGCTTTTGGTTAAAATTGGGAGCAGTATCCATTGGTTGTAACCTTTGAACCTTGAACCGCTCAGCCTCTTAATATATTATTATCATTAGATCGAATTTACAAGGAGTATCCGCACCATGGCACTGTACCTGGTTCAACACGGAACGAATGACTTCTTACCTGGTGACCGGGGCCACTGATAAGCCGGTTTTCAAGTTTCAAAACAGCGGCATTGTGTGTTTGAACAAAGATCCGGCCAGCGGTTCATGGGTGATTGTCTGGACGCTGATGCCGAATATTGGATAAAAAAACGGCGGGCATGGTCATAACTTGGGCCATTAGATCTCTCACGGAGTCCACGGAGTACGCAAAGAAAAAGCAAAAAACTCTGTGATCTCTGCGGGCTCTGCGAGATAAAAACAATGCTTACAATTAGACAAATTTCAGATGACCGAAATTAGAACCGACCTCGAAACTGGAGATGATGATGAATCTTGAATGCATTATCTATGAAAAAAACCAGGGAATTGCGATCATCAAATTGAACCGGACCCAGGTTTTAAATGCCATGAACAAGCAGTTGTGGCTCGATTTTCAGGCAGCCTTGGAAGATGCTAAAAATGATTCTGCCATAAAAGTACTGATTGTCACCGGTGAGGGCAGAGCGTTTTCAACCGGTGCCGATTTAAAGGAATCAAAGACCAGGACCCCTGAAGCCTATCGGGAATACCTGGAAGAACTCCAGGAAGCTTCGCGCAAGATAATTCGCTTTGAAAAACCGACCATTGCCGCCATTAACGGATATGCGATCGGTTCGGGTTACGAATTGGCCCTGGCTTGTGATATCCGAATTGCGGCCGAAGAAGCCAAAATCGGTTCTCCGGAGGCCAAGGTGACCTCGTCTGTGACCGGCGGGGCATTCAGGTTGGTTCAGGATTTAATCGGACCCGGCAAGGCCAGTGAACTCCTTTTTACAGGTGAATACATCGATGGCAAAGAGGCCCAGCGAATCGGTCTGGTCAACAAAACGGTCCCACTGGCACAACTTGAAACGGAAGTCCGCCAGATGGCGGAAAAAATCACTGCCTGTTCGGCCATTTCTTTGAAACTGATCAAGAAAGGATTACTTATGGCTCGGGGCGAAGCCAGTCTTGAAGCATTGATGGACTTTGAAATCGAGGCCTGCCTGGCCTGTGTAGCGACCAAAGAAAGACAGGAGTCTTTGAAGGAGTTTGAGGACAGAAGCAGAAATGAGTAGATACCCGGGTCCAGAGGGCCCGTCGAAGATCCCGCTCCGCGGGGGCAATGGTTCCTCCCTGAAAGGGAGTGCTGGCTTTATTACATACGAGTGCCTAAAATGAGCTAAAGTGAGCTAAAGTGAGCTAAAGTGAGCTAAAGTGAGCTAAAGTGCCTAAGGAATTCTAACTTTTTTATAAATGACAGAGCGAAGTGATACATTAACTTAGGTAATTTCCGACTTCCCAATTCAGAAAATCTGTCATCTGACACCTGAAACCAGCAAGCAGTGACCAACAACCAATCAACTATATCTGGAGTTTAAGCATTCATCAAAGATCAGGAAAATAATGACATGTCACTGGAAAAAATATTAAACGCCGAATCGGTTGCGATTATTGGTGCATCCAAAAATGAAACCAAACGCGGGTTTCAGACAATCCGGACGCTGCTGGATGAAAAATATGAAGGTGAAATATATCCGGTAAACCCGTACGAAAAACGCATCCTGGGGTTAAAATGCTACAGAAGGGTCTCTGACATAGAGAAACCGGTCGATGTGGCTCTGGTGGCCACTCCGGCCGCAACCCTGCCGGCGGTCCTGGAAGATTGCGGTCAAAACGGGGTCAAAGGAGCGGTGGTCCTGGCAGGGGGATTCGGAGAAATGGGTCGGGAAGGCCGAAAGCTGGAAAGCGAAATGGTCGCTGTGGCCAAAAAACACAATATTCGTTTGATTGGCCCCAATACCTCCGGCATACTGAATATGCATGACAACTTAAACCTGGTGGGATTGAAGGATGCCCCCAAGGGGGACATTGCACTTCTTGCCCAGAGCGGCAACATGGCTCTGACGTTGATCACGGAAGCAAAAATAAAAAGCCGCAAAGGTTTCTCCTACTATGTCGGTGTAGGTAACGAGGCCGATATCAAATTTCACGAATACCTGGAATTCTTTCGTCAAGACCTGCATACCAAGGCCATATTGATATACGTGGAAGGATTGCACAACGGCCGCGAATTCGTCCAGCAAGCCCAGAAAACGACGCTTGAAAAACCCATTATCCTGCTAAAAAGCGGCCGATCATCCATCGGTAAAAAATCGGCCGGCTCCCATACCGGCGCGCTGGCAGGAATTTCCGAAGTGGCCAATACAGCGTTTCGGCGAGCCGGAATTATCGTCATCGAAAACTCCGACGAACTTTTCCCTGCTGCTGAAACTCTTTCAAGTCTTCCGCCTATTAAAAACAACAAGATCGCCATCCTGGCCGACGGCGGCGGTCATGCCACGATTGCCTCCGATCTTTTAACCGATCTGGGTATTGAAATTCCCGAGTTAAGCGAAAAAACCCAGCACAAATTAAGAAGCCTGTTACCGCAAGCGGCATCCGTTCCGAATCCGGTCGATGTGGCCGGCGGCACGGACGCTGATCCGTCGGTATTTGCCGATTGTGCCCGAATCATTTTGAATGATCACAATGTCGGCGGACTTTTGATTGTGGGTCTTTTTGGGGGTTATGGCATCCGCTTTGCTGAAAGTCTCTCCTTGATGGAAGAAGATGCGGCCCACCAAATGGGAAAGATGATTAAAAAACGCAATAAACCGATTGTTCTGCACAGCCTTTACAATTCCGAAAAGCCCCATGCCCTGGAGCTGTTGCGATATTATAACATTCCGGTTTACGACTCCCTGGATATCGCCGTTAAATGCATCTCTGTCCTGGCCAAGTATGGCAACTATCTAAACAGCTATCACACCAAGACCAAGTTTGTCTTGAACTGGGAAGCGAAAGCCAAACCTGAAGGCAGAAAAATCATTCGGAACGCTCGCAATGACGGTCGCAGTTGCTTGCTGGAGCATGAAGCCAAACGGCTTTTTGCCATCCACGGCGCCCGGGTACCGGTAGATTTTCTGGTCAAAACAGCAGATGAGGCCGTCGAGATTGCACAAAAAATTGGCAGCGATGTCGTCCTGAAAATTGTCTCCCCCGATATTTTACATAAAAGTGATGCCGGTGGTGTGCGAATCAAGCTTCACACAGAAAACGAAATTCGCGCAGCATTTGATGAAATTATGGAAAACGTCCGAAATTTTAAGCCCCACGCCGATATCAGGGGGATTCTAGTATCTCCCATGGCAGTTGAGGGTGTTGAAATTATCATCGGCACCAAATACGATGACCAGTTTGGTCCGGTAATCATGTATGGACTGGGCGGAATCATGGTGGAAATTCTAAAAGATGTCGCCTTTCGCGTGCTGCCGATCACGTCGGCAGATGCCAGAAAGATGATCGCGGAAACAAAGTCATATCCGATTCTGAACGGGGCCAGGGGCAAACACCCGTTGGATCAAAAATCCATCAGAAAATTATTACTGCTGTGCTCCGACATCGTTGAGGCCTACCCCGACATCGAGGAGATGGATCTCAATCCGGTCATTGTCCATGAAACCGGGCTAGGCATCGTGGATGCGCGGGTTATTCTGAAAGCAGATGACAGGGATCAGAGGACGGAGGACGG
>JAJRVC010000026.1 GCA_024277475.1 Deltaproteobacteria bacterium | reverse complement strand
TTTTTATTAACGACAGAGCGAAGTGATACATTAACTTTAGATCACTTATAACTTTAGATCACTCCACACTTTGTATTATTTTCAAGGCAGAGCCTGATATTTCTGACCTGGCTCTCCGAGGCGTAGGATCGTACCCTTACGAGCCGGAGGCCCAGAGGACCAGGATTCCGATGTTAGATTAAATCCACCTATTTACCGGTGAAGACCTTGCTTGTCTTTCACGTGTTAGTGATTACGTTACGACCCGTAAAGCCGGTTGTAGTGAAGCGTAAATCCCGCTTTATCGGGGAATTGACTATTGAAAATTGAATACAGCGCTATACTCTGTCTTTTTTAAATCAACAGCATTCCACCAATATATCAATCATTGGAACACGGAGGAACCTATGCAGCTCTGCACACTGGGCATGTCTGATTTGAAAATCTCCCCTATTCTCATGGGCACCTGGCAAGCCGGCAAAGAGATGTGGGCCGGAATTGATGATGCACAGTCCAGCCGCGCCATTCGTGCGGCCGTTGATGCCGGCATTACCACCTTTGATACCGCAGCAGCTTACGGCAAAGGTCATTCGGAACGTATCCTCGGTACAGCCTTAGCCGAGGTGCGCACCGAGGTTATCCTGGCCACCAAAGTTTTTGCCAACCGCCTTAAATTCAACCAGGTCATTGATTCCTGTCATCAATCCCTGAAAAATTTGAAAACCGATTATATCGACCTGTACCAGATCCACTGGCCTGCGGGCTCCTTCGGTACCCGGGCCGTTCCCATTGAAGAAACCCTGGCAGCCATGAATGAGCTCAAAGAGAAGGGTAAGATACGGGCAATTGGTGTATCCAATTTCTCATGCGCTCAACTGAAAGAAGCAACCCGATACGCCCGGGTCGACAGCCTTCAATCCCCGTACTCCCTGTTCTGGCGCCATATTGAAAGAGATAGCATGTCTTATTGCCGGGAACACAATATATCCATTCTGGCGTATTCGCCCATGGCCCAGGGATTGCTGACTGGAAAATTCGCACAGGACCATGAATTTGAAAAAGGGGATCACCGCGTAAAAAACAAACTGCTTGAGCCGGAAAATTTCCAGCGCGTGCGGCAGGCACTTGACAGGCTCCGGCCGATTGCAGAAAAAAATACAGCCACTCCGGGGCAACTGGCGTTGGCCTGGGTGATTTCCCATTTCGGCACATACGCTATTGCCGGAGCCCGCAATACTGCTCAGGTAATTCAAAATGCCCGGGCAGCTGAAGTCGCTTTGTCCGAAAACGATTTAACCCGTATGGATGAAATCGGACGACTTGTTACGGATTATCTGGATAAAAATCCGGTTATGTGGAATTCTTAAATCAGCAGCTGAACGGATAGAAGTGGTGATAGCAATACCCTTGTGGATCGCCCCATTGCATTTCAGTATCTATCAGACATTGCCCGATCATCTGTTTAGAAATTTGCTCATAATCGGCCCGCTTTTCCTCCTGGTCTTTGCAGGCCATGCAAATAGCCTCATGATCTAAAACAGAGAGAATTCGAGGGTTCTCCGGTACCATTTTCTGATTGCACCGATGGCAATGAGTAGCACAGGATAGTTTTTCTGCCCAGACGTCCTGCATGTTCAAGTCCTCCTTTCTATAGAAGTGAATGCTCCTCCCGCAGAACGGGAGGCTTCAGGAAGCCCCTTGGAAGGGGGGGAAGACATTTAACGCGACTATTTTAAATTCAAAATTCGGATTTCCCATGATTTCGCTGTCTTCTCGCCGGAGTCGGCAGAACCTTTTCGCGTCCCCCCTGGAAGTGGTGGCTTAATATCGGAGTTAGTACTAGATTAATCCGGTAAAACATCGGCCGTTCGCGGACAAGGGCGCTATTTTTTTATATCAACGATGAGATCTTTAATGATGGATACGACATTACGCCCTCTTTCACGGGCAATCCGGTGGGCTTCCTCGACGATTTTGGCTGCCTGGTTCGCCAATTCCGCCCCTTCGGGGATCGGTTTTTTCAATTTCTCATACTGCCAACTTAAGAATCGAACCGCAAGTTTTTCTTCCTGCTGTCTGATAAAACCCATACACCAAATCTCCGATAAAGAGTCAGAGGTTAGGCAACAGAGACCAGATATCAGAAGTCAGATATTCCGGTTTCAAATCGTCCTGCTCAACACACTGCTCTATGCCATTTTCTGTAACCCGTAACTCACAACCCGCAATCTAATCCATCCTACAAATTGCAAATACTCAATATTGCCTTTTCCAAAACCAGCTTCGGATACTGGGAGCCGGTCTTGAGTTTTTTATCCGCTTCAGCCAGGACTCCTACGGACCTGATAAGCTCATCTTGAGAAAATCCGTCCGATTTTTTAAGCAGCAGATAGATCGGATAGGGATTTTTCGGATTTTTAGCGATTAAAAGATCCGTTGTAGCTTTGCCTTTTGTCTTTTTACTTTTTTTAGGTGATCCGGTCTTCTGCGAAATTGCCTCAGCGTTCAGCATGGTCTGCCATTTGTCCAACTGGTCCATCAGCATGCGATCATACTCGACAATGGCCGGTATAATTTTCTTTTGAAAATAGGTGTATGGGCAGCCACTCTGCCAGTCTATTCCTTGGGGGCTTTTAACAAAGCCTTTCGCCAGCAAAAGCCTTCTGACCTGGTTGACCAGGGCTGCAAGCACCTGCAGAGGATGAATACCGGAAGACAGAATGGAATCCAGAAAAAACAGTGCTGAACCAACGCTACGATTCGCCAGAGCATTGGTCAGTTCATAGATCGGGTCCCTTTTGCTGCGCTGTAAAACGGACTCCACATCTCTAATGGTAATTTCGACTCGATCCCCAACCCAGCTTATTAATTTTTCCAAATTATTGCAAAATGTTCGCAAATCGAAGCCGGTCATTTCATATAGAGCCAGGTAAGTCGCCTGGTCCATGGTTTTGCTGCCGTTTGCGAGAATCGATTTCATTTTTTCAACCAAAACGGACTCCTGAGCAATCCGATCTGCCCGGCGCGTACCTTTTGGCACCGAACAGTCAACAACCATCCCCTTGCTGCTTAAAGTTTTAAACAAACCCCGCCGCCTGTCCACTGTATCCGTTGTGATGATCAGATAGTTGCTTTTCGGGAATCCCTTTTCCACAGCCTGCTGTAAAATACGACTGTCATCCCGGACGATGGGAATGGTCTGGTCGTGTTGTCGGCAGTATGCAATGATTTCATCCAACCATACGTCATCAGTTCCGGAAATATTGCCGATACCCAGGTTTTTCTTTCGGCTCGGTTTGTCCATATCTTCAAAGGAGAGATTAAAAATTCCCATCAAACTCAGAAGATGACCGGCTGCTTTTTTTATATTATCCTCATCAAATGCTTTTTTGGTAGTATCAAGCAATTGGTCTTTGTCCTGCTTGGCATAAAAAATTTTTGATTCGCGTAAGGCGATAACTTTTATACCGGGCAGCAGCGAAAAGGTGTTGACCCGACCGATAACCTCGTGAATATTTTCATAGGTTCCGTCCAGCGATTCATAGTTAATGCTGCGATCTGAGGCTGGCATCAAAGCATTTAGAAGCGCATCAAATGCACCTTTGACCAACAAATCTTCCCCGTAAATCAGGTACACGGGAAAAAATAGATCGTCTCCCCGATCCTGCAAATGTTTTTCCAATTCTTTATGGTTGATAACGGGCATGGTGTTAGACTCGGTTCCACATAGCTGATCCGGTCGAGCTATAATTGAAAATTGGAGATAGAAAAATATCCCAATACAATTGTTTTGCCACAAAATGCACAAAAATAATTCAGAAGAGCCTACTCCGGAATTTTATTAAACAGCAAATGAAATATGAAAATAAAAATGCCTACGGTAAGGGCACTGTCGGCGATGTTAAAGGCAGGCCAGTGGAGATTGCCGAGGTAAACGTCAAGAAAATCCACAACGTTTCCAAATCGGACCCTGTCAATCAGATTTCCAACGGCACCTCCGAAAATCAAGGCAAAACCGGTGGCAAGAAGAGACTGACTGCTGGGTGTTTTTTTATAAAAATATAAAATCAAGCCCACGGCCAGAGATGAAATAAATAGAAAAACTACGGTGCGAACGGTCGGGCTCATATTGGCCATAAGCCCAAAAGCCCCCCCGGGATTACGAATATGGGTGATATCGAAAAAATTTTTTATGACCGGAATACTCTGGTGATACGGCAGGTACTTTATGATGAAGGCCTTGGAAACCTGGTCGGCCAGCACTACGAGTCCGGCCACGATTGATAATTTGGTATATTTGTTTGGTAACATATGAGCGCCGTCTCTGGCCAGAAAAGCGGCCAGTTCAAAGGAATAAATGACTGCAATTTACCAACAGCCATGATTTACACCCGTCTCACCCGTCTGCCGGCCGTATTTACCCTTGTTGCAACTATGGGGTTTACCCCATCCTGGCCAGCGCATCCCGGCAACGATCACAAATAGTTGTCTGTTCGGGGTGAATCCCAACAGAGGTGTCATGCACCCAACATCTTTCACATTTCCTTCCCGGTGCAGGCTCTACCCGAATAAGCATACCTTCTATTTCCTCACTCTTAAGCGCACCTTCAAGGGCCTCATCCTTTACCAGAACAGCCTGGGAAACAATGAGCAGCGACCTCAGCTTGTCGGCATAGGGTTTAAGGGCATCATACATATCCCCTTTTGCTGAGATGGTTACCGCGGCATCCAAGGCATGTCCGATGAGTTTCTTTGCTCGGGCCTCCTCCAGTGCTTTGGTGACCTCACTGCGAATTTTCAGCAGGAACTCCCATCTTTGAAACAGGGCGTCATCTTTGAAAGCTGGATTTATTTCAGGTAATGCCGCCAGATGGATACTGGATTCCCGGCCGCTTTTCTGAGGCATGTATTGCCAGATTTCATCGGACGTAAAGGGTAAAATTGGAGCCATCAACCGCGCAATGGTATCGAGCACAATGTGCAAAACGCTTTGGGCGCTTTTTCGCTCGACAGATTGCGGTGTTGAAGTGTACAACCGATCTTTAAGGATATCAAGATAAAGGGCCGATAAATCCAGCGTGCAATAGTTATAGAGCGTGTGGTAAATAACATGAAATTCATAGGACTCGTAAGCAGCGAGCGTCTTTTCGACGATGAGTTGTAGCTTGTGCAACGCAAACCGATCGATTTCCGGCATCGAACTGTAATCAACCACGTCTTTTCCAGGATCGAAATCATAAAGATTTCCCAGCATAAAACGGCTTGTGTTACGGATGCGCCGGTAGGCGTCGGTCAGCTGTTTTAAGATATTATCGGAAATTCGAATGTCCTCACGATAGTCCGATGCCGAAACCCAAAGACGCAGAATTTCGGTACCGTATTTTCCGATTACCTCGCTGGGTGAGATCACGTTTCCGACGGACTTGGACATTTTTCGACCGGCGGCATCCACCACAAAACCATGGGTCAAGACCGCATCGTAGGGTGCCCGTCCCCGGGTACCCACGGCTGTTAACAGGGCGCTGTGGAACCATCCCCGATGCTGATCGCTGCCTTCCAGGTAAAGATCGGCCGGCCATCTTAAATACGATCGCTGCTCCAGCACGGCAGCATGACTCACACCGGAATCGAACCACACATCAAGGATATCGGTCTCTTTAATAAAACGCCTGCCGCCGCATGCTTTACACGTAGTGTCATGCGGTAGGAACTCCGACACGTCCTTTTCAAACCAGATATCTGCGCCGTGCTTCTCAAACAACTGATAGACCCCCTGCATGATCTGTTCGTCGAGCAGCAGGGCATCGCATTTTTCACAATAAAAAACCGTAATCGGAACGCCCCATGCCCGCTGCCGTGAAACGCACCAGTCTGGTCGATTTTCAATCATGCCGTAAATTCTTTCTCGTCCCCAGCCGGGAATCCAATTGACATTGTCGATAGCCTCCAGTGATTTTTCCCGTAAACCGGTCTTTTCCATAGAGATAAACCATTGCGGAGTGGCCCGAAAGATCACAGGCTTTTTACAACGCCAACAGTGCGGATAAGAGTGCTCAAAGGTTTCTTCCCACACCAGGGCTCCGATTTCATCTAATCTGGTATTGATATTTTTGTTGGCATCAAAAACAAATTCACCGCTGAAATATTCAACATCTTCGGTAAAATGACCCCTGTTGTCCACCGGCGAGTATACATCCAGGCCATATTGCAATCCCACTTCATGGTCTTCCCGCCCGTGGCCGGGGGCCGTGTGTACACAACCGGTACCGGCATCCAGGGTTACATGGGACCCCAGGATAATCAGGGAGTCACGTTGATACAGTGGGTGCAGGCAGCGTTTGTTTTCAAGGATTTTCGGATGGATCTCCCCGACGATGGAATATTCGGTAATGCCGAAAGTCTGCATGCAGGCTTCAACCAGTTTTCGGGCCAGAATATACACCTGACCACCACCGACATCCACGGCCACATATTCAAAATCGGGATGAAGTGCTATGGCCAGATTTGCCGGAAGCGTCCACGGGGTAGTTGTCCATATGAGAATAAAAACGTCTTTGCCTTTGAGCGAAGACAATTCACTGCTCAAATCGTCTTTCAAAGCAAATTTGACGTAAATCGACGGTGTGAAATCATCGGAATATTCGATTTCAGCCTCTGCCAGAGCGGTTTGACAGGTAAAGCACCAGTGTATTGGTTTCTTGCTGCGAAACAAACTGCCGTCTTTAGCGAATTTGCCGCATTCTCTGGCGATGGTGGCTTCATAACCGTAGTTCATGGTCAAATAGGGATCATCCCAAACTCCCATCACCCCGAGACGTTTAAATTCTTCACGCTGAATATCGATGAATTTTTCGGCATAGGCCCGGCACAGTCGCCGAATCTGCACCCTGCTGAGATTTTTCTTTTTATCTCCGATTTCTTTATCTACGTTGTGCTCGATGGGAAGGCCATGACAATCCCAGCCTGGCACGTATACGGCGTCAAAGCCGGTCATCTGTTTTGAGCGTACAATTATATCTTTCAGAATTTTATTCAGCGCCGTTCCGATATGGATGTAACCGTTGGCATAGGGAGGACCGTCGTGGAGGACAAACTGTTCTCTTCCCCTGGAGGTATTGCGGATCTGTTCGTGCAGGCGGGTTTCATTCCATGACTTCAGCTGCTCCGGTTCCCGTTTCGCCAGGTTGGCTTTCATAGGAAATTTGGTAGTTGGAAGGTTGAGTGTGTGTTTATAGTTCATTAATCCCCCTATCTCATATTTTAATTAAACTTAGATTTTTACTCTCTATCCTGTATCCTGTCAAGGAAATAGCGGATAATTCAGCAGATCTGATTTTTGATTTCTTTTGAGTGATCTCAAAAACCGGAAGTAATGTGTTGCACATTTTAACAGAAAGCTAAAAGCTAAGGGCTAAAAATATATATTTGAAATTGCTTCGAAAAATTAAACGGAGATTTGAGAGCCGGGGGTTTCAGAGTATAGATGACAGAGACCAGATAAGCAGCCTTAGCTCTTTGAGCAACGACGTGACAAATTGCGCATTCCAACTTCCCGGCGGAGCACTGGCCCCTATGGGCCGGAGGCCGAATTCCTGACACGCTGTACTATGTAATTCGTGTGAAACCACACCAAAATGGCACGGTTTTTGATGATTAAACTGGCCG
>JAJRVC010000495.1 GCA_024277475.1 Deltaproteobacteria bacterium | reverse complement strand
GGAGGTGATGGTTACCGCGCATTTGCCGGCGTAGGAAGCGCCGATGGCAAACCCACAGGCGGCAATCTCGTCCTCGGCCTGGTGCACAATGCCGCCGGCGCTTTCGAACACATCACTTAAATAGTGCGAAGCCGAAGTCGCCGGGGTGATGGGATACATGGCGCAGACATCCATTCCGGAGGCGATGATTCCCAATCCCACCGCAACATTGCCATTAACCACAATTTTGGGCTCGGTGATCCCCTCGGAAGGAATGATATATTGGAAATTCAGATGTTCTTCCGCCCAGGTATAGCCCGCTTCCAGCAGCTTCAGGTTCTGGTTGATCACTTTTTCGCCCTTTTTACGAAAGACAGACTCAATCTGATGCCGGGCGATGTCCATATCTCGTGAGTAAATGTTGCAGAGCATTCCCAGTACAAACATATTCTTGCCGCGCCGGGGATTATCGGTAATTTTTAAACACTCGTCTTCCATCGGCACTTCAAAAATGCGGTAATTTTTGCTGTTCAGGTGTTGGAATGCTTCCTGGTATTCTTTGCGGATCATATCATTGGCATGATCGCGCCATTTGCTTTCCAGAAGGATAATGCAGTTTTCGCTTAAATTGTTCTCCTCTTCCCGGCCCAGCAGGGCTTGTTCATTAAAGGCCACCACCAAGTCGGCTTCGTCGCCGGCGTTGGTAATCTCTTTTACTCCGATGCGGATACGGTTGCCGCTGGCCCCGGCGGCATTCCGGGGAGGAGGCTCGATCTCGGCAGGAATGATTTCAACGGTCCAAACGCCGTTGCCCATCCGGGCAGAAATGCTTCCAAACGCCTGGCCGGCGGTTTGTGCACCTTCGCCGGAATCACTGATGATCTCGACAATGTGCTCATTGATCTCCACAACCTTCTTTTCCACAACCTCGGGAGTGGGGTCTGTTTGAGTGTGCGCTTCTTTAGTCATTGCAATCTTCCTTCAATTAATTTTTGAACGAAAAAATAATTACTTTACCTCAGATATTCCCTAAGCTATGTCAGGTTAGAGTATGATTTTTGTCATGTTTTGAGAGAGGCTTGTCTTTATTCCCGGCAAAGCCCGCAAAGCCGGAAAGAACAATTTGATAAAGGGTTGAATGGATAAGCTTGAGAAATTTTGCTCAAAGTCATAAAAAAACCTGACAAAAGTCATTGTTTTTTTTATGCGAATCCGATAATCTCTTGTAACTGATATTTTACCGTTTTTCCGCAAAGGAATGCTTTAACTTTATTATCATCACTGTTCACAGTTCATTAATTGGTTATTAGCTGACGTTTTTTATCTATAACCCTGGGAGAGATGCGGACTGTTTTATTGCGCCCGATATTTTGGTGAAAAACAGAACAACTTTTTAGGAAAAGGTTAAATGAAAATCCTGGTATTGATCTTTTTTATCAGTATAGCATTACCCCACAAACTCTTGGGACAAAATATTTGGGCGCCAACCAATGGGCCAAGTGGAGAGATTATTAAAGCTCTTGCGATAAACTTTGACGGGCATGTTTTTGCGGGCAGTTGGGGGGCAAATGGTCAGATATTTCGTTCAAACGACAATGGCAATAGTTGGCAACAGGTTAGCAATTGGGGTTCCCGGGTTTCCGTTTTTTCTATAATCGTTAATCAAAATGGTTATCTTTTTGCCGGAACAAATGGCGGTGATGGAATTTACCGATCAACAGATGGGGGAGATAGTTGGCATCCTGCAAATAATGGTATAACCAATCAATCTGTGAATGGATTAGCTGCGAATGACAGTGGATTTATTGTTGCTGCAACTGATTTTGGCGTCTTCTTCTCCCCTGACAACGGTCTACACTGGACAGATCGAAGTACCGGATTGCCTGCTTCGTACATCTTAGCCGTCGCCGCAGGCCAAAATAATACATGGTTTGTAGGAACGTTTGGAAATGGTGTTTATCGCTCTACTGACAATGGTATTACCTGGGAGGAAAAAAATAATGGCTTAAACCATTTGTTCATCAATTCGATTGTGGTAGATCCTAACAGGAATATCTTTCTCGGTCCCGAAACAGGCTCTGAAATTTATCGTTCCACCGACAACGGAGAGACCTGGGTAGCTTTGGACAATGGTCTTCCAGCTAATGAAGCTAATTACATACTTGCCACATCAATTGATGGAACTATTCTGGCTGCTCAAAATTTTGAAGGTGTGTTTATTTCATATGATTCGGGGAATACATGGAATAATTTCAATGCAGGATTAACAAACCGTGAAGTAAGATCACTCGTCATCAACACTTCTGGAATCGCTTTCGCAGGTGTCGGTTCACAAGGAGTATATCGGACTCTTGATCCGATTACTCCTTTGAGAAATGCCCCACCTGAATTATCTAAAGTATTTGAACTTCAACAAAATTATCCTAATCCGTTCAATTCCGGAACCGTAATAAAGTTTGATGTCCCTCATCCATCCCATGTTGTTCTAAATGTATTTGATATCCAGGGAAGAAAAGTTACGGTGTTGCTCAATCAGAAAGTAACCGCAGGAAAACACCAGATGTTGTTTGACTCACATGGTTTACCAAGCGGTTTGTATTTTTATCAATTAGCGACGGATGGTTTTACAGATATTAAGAAAATGGTTTTAATTCGCTAGTTTATAAGCAAGGTATGCAAGGAAAAGACATGGGAGTTTACATTGATTATAGAATTCAAGTCGAAAACGTTAGCCTAAGTAGAAAATTTTAAAAAATCTATATTGGATGAGCATCTCGTATTTACCTGGAGATTTATAAGTCAAAAAGCATAATTACTACCGCAACCGATGTGCAGACTTGTCGTGTTTGTAAAGTAATGGGAAACATTAAGATAGATTAATGCTCATGCTATTTTGTGCTTAATACTCTTTACTGGTTGGATAAAGAAATGTTAAAAATCAGTGAATCAATTATTAAAGGAGGTGCTCTATGCCAACCCCTGCTCCCCCCACCATTTGGGAACAGATCAAAGAACAAGGTTACTCGCGGCGGGATTTTCTGAAGTTCTGTACCTACATCTCGGCGGCAATGGGGCTCGAGTCCACCGGCATTGCCCAGGTGGCCAAAGCCCTGGAAAACAAGCCGCGTCCGCCGGTGGTATGGTTCCATTTCCAGGAGTGTACCTGTTGCAGCGAGTCGTTTATCCGCTCTTCCCACCCGATTGTGGCCGATATTATCCTGGATAAGATTTCCCTGGATTACACCGAAACGCTCCAGGCCGCGGCAGGTCATCAGGCCGAGGCGGCCCTGCACGAGACCATGAAGAAATACCACGGCGAGTACATTATGTGCGTGGAAGGGTCTGTGCCGACCAAAGACGGCGGTATTTACTGCACCATCGGAGGCCGCACCGCCCTGGATATCGTTACCGAAGCTGCCGAGGGCGCCAAAGCGATTCTCGCCTGGGGCAGTTGCGCCTCCAACGGCTGCGTGCAGGCGGCCAATCCCAATCCGACCGGGGCCACGCCCATCCACAAAATTATCACCAATAAGCCGATCATCAAAGTACCGGGCTGCCCCCCCATCGGCGAAGTGATGGCCGGGGT
>JAJRVC010000494.1 GCA_024277475.1 Deltaproteobacteria bacterium | reverse complement strand
TGTCAAGAGAAAAATTCACTTTTATTCATTTTTTTTCACCATTTTTTTTCTGCATGCAGACCATGCAATAATCTAACCGGACATTGCTGGGAAAAAGCATTTTAACAGTATCAATCAAATTTTGCTAATAAAGCTATCTTAATCGCAAGAACCACATGGGGTGCCTATGAACACTATCGTGGATGCTAACAATTCCGGACTAAAGGTGGGTGATCGTATCGATGGCTACCGTATTGAACGGATCGAATTGCTAAAGGAGATCTCTTCGATTTTTTATGCTCTGAAGCACCTCTCTACCGGCGCCAGGCATGTTCACATCAGCAACAACGATACCGAAAATACCTTCAGCGTTGCCTTTAAAACCGTACCCCGGAACTCCACCGGTGTCGCCCACATACTTGAACATACCGTTTTGTGCGGTTCTAAGAAATATGCCGTCCGTGATCCGTTTTTTTCAATGCTCAAAAGAAGCTTAAGCACTTTTATGAACGCCTTTACGGCTTCTGATTGGACCATGTATCCGTTTTCGACCCAGAACTGCAAAGATTTCTACAATCTGATGGGCGTCTATCTGGATGCCGCCTTCTTTCCAAAGTTGGAAAGGCTCAGCTTTAAGCAGGAGGGGCACCGCCTGGAGATTGAAGAAAGCCCGGTGGGTTACAATTCTGCCGATGAGCGGCTGATCTATAAAGGTGTGGTCTACAATGAAATGAAAGGTGCCATGTCAGCACCGGATCAGGTGATGGTACGATCCATCCTGAAAGCCCTGTTTCCGTCGTCCACCTATCGATACAATTCCGGAGGGGAGCCGGCTGAAATACCGTCGCTATCTCATGAGCAGCTGAAAGAATTCCATCGCAGGCATTATCATCCCAGTAACGCTTTTTTCTATACCTACGGCAACCTGCCGCTAAAAGATCACC
Organism: Deltaproteobacteria bacterium; assembly: GCA_024277475.1. Next base: position 6,950 of record JAJRVC010000494.1, on the reverse strand, counting down.
TGGCTTTTATCGAAGTACAGGTCTTAAATCAATTCAAACGCATCGATCCTGGAACAGATGTCTCCTCCCAGCCCCGCTGGGAGCACCCAAGATCGGCAACCTATCCGTACCCCTTCGACAAAAACCAAGATGCGGCCAAGAAATACCAGGTGTGCCTGGCATGGCTGACGGCCGACATTCAGGACACGTTTGAAGTCCTGGCACTGACATTACTGGAACAGATCCTGCTTGGAAATTCAGCTTCTCCCCTGCGAAAAGCACTGATCGATTCAGCCCTTGGCAGCGCCCTGTGCGATGGTACCGGCTTTGACGCTGATAATCGGGATACGCTGTTTGTCGCCGGACTAAAAGATGTGGCCCAGGCAGCAGCCGATAAGATCAAGGAAATCATCGTCGACGTGTTACGTGATCTTGTTAAAAAGGGTATAGATAAAAACCTGATTGACTCAGCTATCCATCAGATTGAGTTTCATCGCAAAGAAATTACCAATACGCCTTATCCATACGGGATCAAACTACTGTTGACATTTAGCGGCAGCTGGTTCCACGGGGGTGACCCGGTGAAAATTTTGAATTTTGACGCTGACCTGGAAAAGTTACAAACGGAACTGGCGAAAGGTGCCTTTTTTGAAAATTGCATCCAAAAATACTTCTTGGACAATCCCCACCGGGTGTCGTTGACACTGGTACCGGATCAGGAAATGGAGAAAAATGAAACCCTCCGAGTGAGTACCGAACTCGACCGCATCAAGAAAAAATTATCCCGATCCGAAATTGACCGGATTAAACAGGATGCTGAAGCTCTCAAACGTCTGCAGGAAACCGAAGAGGATGTTTCCTGCCTGCCCACCCTGCAGATCGAAGACATTCCAGTGTCTGTTCCCATTATCAAAGAAAGTGCATTCGAGGATGCCGTACGGGCCACCCTGTACAACACGGCAACCTCCGGTATTGTATATTTTTCAGCGGCAGCCGGAAGCGGATCACTACCCACTGCGCTTTTACCGCTGGCCCCGTTTTCCTGTTACGCGCTTTCGCGCATGGGCACATCCAAACGGGATTATGCCGAGATGGCACAACGCATCGATGCCTATACGGGAGGTATCGGATTATCAACTCACGCCCGCACCCGATTTAACGATGCAGGGGAGTGCGTACCCTTTATCTCGTTTAATAGCAAATGTCTTCTCAGGAACCGGGAACCGATGTTTGATATCATCCGGGAGTTGCTTCATCATTCTGATTTTTCCAACCTGACCCGCTTGAAAAGTATCCTGCTCGAGTATCGGGCCGGTCTGGAAGCAATGGTGATCCACAGCGGCCACCGCCTGGCCATTTCCCTTGCTGCCAGAGGTTTATCCTCCACCCGGATGTTAAGTGAAACCTGGAGTGGCGTTCATCAGCTGCAGACTATCAAACGACTGACGGATGATATGACCGAACAGGATCTCGTCGCCCTTTCCGGTAACCTGGCCGCCATTACAAGCGTACTGTTTACACAAAAGAATTTTCAGATGGCCTTGATTGGGGAAGAGTCGGTCCTGACCGGTGCCTGCAGTTGCACCCAATCACTTTTTGACGGTTTTAAGCCGGGAAAAGATAATGGCTTCAAAGCGCCGGATATCACCATTGATGATGGAGATATCAGAGAAGGCTGGAGCACATCGTCAGCTGTATCTTTTGTGGCCCTTGCATTTGAAACGGTTCGCATGGCCCATGAGGATGCCGCCGCCTTGTCCGTTATCAGCAAAATTTTGCGATCCATGTACCTGCATCGCGAAATTCGCGAAAAGGGCGGTGCCTATGGCGGTTTCGCTATATACAGTCCCGAAGACGGTCTGTTCAGTTTCGCTTCCTACCGGGACCCCCACATCGTATCCACATTAAAGGCTTTTGACAATGCTGCCGCTTTTATTTGCTCAGGAAATTTCAGCGATGAAGATGTCAAAGAAGCCATTTTACAGGTGTGTTCTGAAATTGACAAACCCGATCCCCCCGGACCGGCAGCCAGAAAAGCGTATTATCGCAAAATCATCTCTCTTGACGACGAAATGCGGATCCGATTCAAAAGCCGGCTGTTATCGCTTACCCGCAGCCAGGTGGTAAGGGCCGCCGGGAAATATTTTGATGAAAATCAGCCTAAAAAAGCGGTTGCTGTCATTTCTGGAGAAGGGAAGCTGAAAGCCGCCAATGAAAAATTCAGCGGGAAACCGCTTGTGCTCCATCGGATCTAAGTCTAACTCTATTCGATGTTCAACGTTTCATCTATTCACTGTTCCGGCTAGGCGGAGTTTCATACGAGCCCGGTCATAGCTGACGAAACATCATTTTACCGGCGCTGGTTTTGCAACGCCTTTCTCCGGTGCCTGCCTGCTTTCCGGCTTCTTCTTTCGAAACCCGGACAGTTTTTGCATTACCACATAAAACACCGGTGTGAACAACAGTGACATGATCGTCGCCGCAATCATACCGCCCACCACGGCCGTACCGATGGCCTGCCGGCTGGCAGCTCCCGCACCGGCAGCGACCACCAGGGGCATAAACCCGGCAATGGAAGAAATCGCCGTCATCAGGATGGGACGGAAACGCAACCTGGCAGCATCGGCTACCGCATCCAGAATATTTTTTCCTTTTTCCCGCTCGGCCATAGCAAACTCCACGATGAGAATGGCGTTTTTGCTGGCCAGGCCAATGAGCAGCACGATGCCGATCTGGGTGTAAACGTTGTTGTCAAAACCGCGCAATACAAGTGCAACGACGGTACCGAGCACTGCCAGGGGCACCACCATTATGACCGCCACCGGGTTGGCCCAGCTTTCATACTGGGCGGCCAGTACCAGGAATACCAGTACAATCGCCAGGATAAAAACCATGATGGCTTCTGATCCTACCTTTTTTTCCTGAAAAGACATACCGGTCCACTCATAGCCCATGGAAGCAGGCAGGGTGCGGTTGGCCATCTGTTCCATCAGGTTCAGGGCCTGGCCGGAGCTGAAGCCCGGTGAGGCCTCACCGGTGATAGAAGCGGACGGGTAAAGGTTGTAGCGCAGGATGGTCTGGGGGCCCAGAATTTGATCGACTTTCACCAGGGTGCCGAGGGGAACCATCCGGCCCCCGGCATCACGCACCTCAAGGCGGCGGATGTCGTCGGGTTCCATGCGAAACTGATGGTCAGCCTGGACTTTGACCTGCCAGGTGCGGCCGAACTTGTTGAAATCATTGACGTAGTAGGAGCCGAGATAGGTCTGCAGGGTGTTGAAGACGCTGCTGAGCGGAACCTGCATGGTCTTGGCCTTGGTGCGGTCGACCTCGGCGAAAAGCTGGGGTACATCGGCCCGGAAGGTGCTGTTTAAATTGGTCATGCCTGACTGGGCGTTGCCGGCCTGGATAATCTCATACACCATTTGCTGCAGTTCTTCCAGCCCGACGTCGCCGCGGTCTTCAAGCTGCATCTGGAAGCCGCCGGCGACACCGAGGCCGGGGATGGCCGGAGGCGGAAAGGCAAACACGATGGCTTCCTGGATCTGGAAAAACTGACGCTGCAGATTGGCTAAAATCGCTGCCATGCTGAGACTCGGGTCGGTGCGTTCCTCCCAGGGTTTCATGATGATAAAGACTGTGGCCATGTTGGAGGCGTTGGTGCCGTCAATCAGTGAATAGCCGCCCAGGGAAACCCACTGCTGGATGCCGACTGTTTTTTTGAGAATGCCGTCGATCCGGTCAAGAACCGCCTGGGAGCGTTCCAGGGAAGCGGCGTCTGGCAGTTGAATGCTGGCCATTACATAACCCTGGTCCTCAAGTGGCAAAAAGCCCGTGGGCAGGCGCGTAAACTGCCAGCCGGTCAGGCTTAACAGCCCTAAAAACAGCAGCATCATGATCGCCGTCCGGCGCACGAATAGCTTGACCAGGGTGCTGTAACCATTTTCGGTTTTGCGGAACACGGCGTCGAACCCGCGGAAGAACACATTTTTACGCTCCTTCGGCGGCCGTAGCAAAAGGGCCGCCAGGGCCGGGCTGAGGGTCAGGGCGTTGATGGAACTGAAAATGGTAGAGATAGCGATGGTCAGGGCAAACTGGCGATACATCTGCCCGGTGATTCCCGGCAAAAACGCGGATGGAACAAAGACGGCCAAAAGAACCAGGGTAGTGGCTATAACAGGGCCGGAAACCTCATTCATGGCCTTAATGGCCGCCTCCTTGGCATTTAAGCCCTGTTCGATGTGGGTCGCGGTGGCCTCCACCACCACGATGGCGTCATCCACCACAATGCCGATGGCCAGCACGAGGCCGAAGAGCGTCAGCATATTCAGTGAAAAACCCATCGCCAGCATAACGGCCAGGGTGCCGATAAGCGATACCGGGATGGTCACCGCCGGCACCACGGTTGCCCGCCAGTCCTGCAAAAAGATAAACAGCACCAGGAACACCAGGCCCGCCGCCTGGAACAGGGTAATAAAAACTTCCCGGATCGATTGTTCGACGAAGATGGTGGTATCGTATGGAATCTTGTACTCCAGGCCTTCAGGGAAATAGGTCTGCAGCTCTTTCATGGTCGCGTACAGCTGCTGAGCCACATTCAGCGCGTTGGCCCCCGGCAGCTGGTAGATGAGGACACTGGCCGACGGTTGGCCGTTCAGGCCCGAGGTGAGGTCGTAGCTCTTGCCGCCTAGATCGAGACGGGCGATATCCTTCAGACGGGTGATCCGCCCGCCTTCGCCGGTTTTGATGATGATATTCTTAAACTGCTCGATGTCCGTGAGGCGCCCCAGCACGTTGACCGTGTACTGGAAGCTCTGGCCGGGAGGGGCGGGAGGCTGGCCGATTTGCCCGGCGGCCACCTGGACATTTTGCTCCCGGATGGCGGCCAGCACGTCCTCGGTGGACAGATCGCGGGATTTGAGTTTGGGAGGATCCAGCCAGATACGCATGCTGTAATCGCTCTGGGGGAAGACCAGCACGTCACCGACGCCGTCAATGCGGCTAAGTACATCGCGCAAGCGCAAGGTGGCGTAATTGCTAAGGTAAAGCTCATCAAAACGGTCGTCGGGTGAAAACAGGGAGATGATCAGCACAATATTGGTGGATTTTTTCTTGGTATTGATGCCCTGGCGCTTGACTTCCTCCGGCAGTTTGGCCTCCGCCAGTTTGACCCGGTTTTGCACCAGCACCTGGGCCATGTCCAGATCCGTACCGACATCAAAGCTGACCGTCAGTTTGTAGGAGCCGTCGCTGGCACTGGTGGAAGACATGTAAATCATGTTTTCAACACCATTGACCTCCTGTTCGATGGGGGCGGCAACCGTTTCGGACACCACCCGGGCGTTGGCACCGGGGTAGGTGGTGGACACCTCTACCGTGGGCGGTGTGATCTCGGGGTACTGGGCAATGGGTAACACCCCCACGGAAACCGCGCCGGCAAGGACGATCACGATGGAGATCACACTGGCAAAGATGGGATGTTCAATAAAAAATTTGGAAATCATGGATTTATTCCCTTCTGGGATTGACGAATGATCCGCCGAAGGCGGATCGAATTAAGGAATTTTATCTATTTCAAAATTATTTCCTTAAGAACGACGGAGCGACCTGTCGGGTCGTAGGCGAAGCCTGAAGCGACATCCACCATTCGTCAATCGACATTCGTCATTGCTTTTTTTCCGTTTCCTTTTTGGGTTGAGAGTCACTTCCTTCAGACGGTGCTGCCGCAGATTTTGCTTTGTCCTTGCCCGCTTCTGCAGCGGCTCTGAGGGCTGAAGCCGTGAGTGTTTTCATGTCGGTTTGCTCCGGATCAACCTTGGCCCCGGGCCGGGCGCGCTGCAGCCCGATGACCACCACCCGATCATCGGGCTGCAGTCCTTCCTCGATCACACGCAGGCCGTCTTCCAGTCGGCCCATACGAATCGGCTTTTTCTCCACCACGTTTTCGCTGTTGACCGTCAGCAGATAACGTCCGCTCTGGTCGGAACCAATGGCGCGCTCGGTCACCAGCAGGGCGTTTTCGCGCTTTTCGATGGGCATGCGAATACGGGTAAAAAGCCCCGGGATAAGAACCGGCGAAGGACCCGGATTGGGAAAAACGCCGCGCAATTGCAGGGTACCGGTGGCCGGGTCCACGCTGGATTCGGTAAAATCTATGACCCCCTGGTGGGGGTAGCCGTCCTCGTTGGCCAGTCCGAGGTAAACCTTCATGTCGGCCTCGGCCTCCGGGGCTTTAGCGGGATCCAGGCTTTTTTCTTTGGTTTCCCGGCGATACATGGCCATCACTTTGAGCAGGTCTCGTTCGTTGAGGTTGAAATAGGCATATATGGGATCAAAGCGGGTGACTGTTGTCAGCAGGGTCGGTTCTTTTTCGCCGACCAGGTTGCCGATGTCGATAAAATTGCGGTCGGCCCGGCCGCTAATCGGAGCGGTGACCTGGGTGTAGTCCATTTTCAACTGCGCCCGGTCCACCTGGGCCTTGGCCCTCAGGACGGCGGCCCGGGCAATTTCGCGTTCCCCGCGCCATTTGACTACATCGGCATCCGATCCCGCTCCCTTCTTGAAGATCCTTTGCGCACGGGTAAACTCGGTTTCCGCCCGTTTGAACTTGGCCCGTGCGCTTTCCAGTTCGGCCTTGGCGGCATCCAGCTCAGCCTGGTATTCCCTGGGATCAATGACGAACAGCAAAGCATCTTTTTCTACTATTGTGCCGGGCGTAAAGTGCATGCTCTCCAGAAAGCCGGCCACCCGCGCCCGCACCTCGGATTCTTCAAAAGCACGGGTGGTGCCGGTAAACTCCAAGTAGTCGATGACCTCCTGCTGCAGGGGCTTTGCGACGGTCACCTTCGGCGGCGGCGGCTCCTGGTATTCATTGCGCTGGTCACAGGCCGCCAGCATCCCGACGATCAAAAGGATCGCTGCGACCGGAGCCCAATCTTTCATGACTGTGGTTCTTGAGAGTCGCTTCATAT
>JAJRVC010000493.1 GCA_024277475.1 Deltaproteobacteria bacterium | reverse complement strand
TGGCCCAGATGATGGTACCGCTTTTGTCGAATTTATATCCCTCGAAAATTACCTTGTGATAGGAGTGTTTTTTATCCGCCAGTCCTCGCAAATGAAACTTTCCCATGTGATCTACGATGGCGTAGAACCTGGCCGGCCCCTGGTAGCCAAGCAATACGGTTCCGGGGGCGGGTTTGTCGGCAAACAGTTCGCCATGGCGCAAAAATTTTGCATCGCCGTTTATTTCGGCAATGCCGACTCTGGGGAATAAGCCGTCATTCAGTTTGGGCGCTGCGGCCAAATGCCGTACGAGACCCGCTACCAGCGAAGTCTGCCGCAGAGCGAATCCATAATCTATCTTCTCCTGCGTATCAAAGGGTGTACCCCACATGGCCCTGGCATCATTGGTGGTCACAAATGTTAATCCATGTATACCGGTCATTGCCATGACTTCACCGCCCAAGGCAGGTTTATCCAGAAAATAACTCTGCCAGGATCGTCGTCGGCTTGGACGCAGGGTATCTTTAAATAAGCCCTCATACCCGAGGTCTTTCTCGATTTTCTCAGCACCCTCGCGCAGAACTTCATCCAAGGTTGAATATATGGCGGTTCGATTAATTCTGGGGCGAAACGGATACTGCCAGCCGTAGTTGAATGCGCCGAAACCGTCACCATGACTTGAGAGATGCAGCGATACGGAGGTAACGATATCATAGATTTTAACCCGGCCGCGAAACGTTCGCGTGCTGTCAAGCAGGTCCTGTTGTCGTTTGGCGTCTAAAAGGATGGCTTTTTGATCAATGATCGTTTTCGGCACCAGTTGTGATAGCGCCCGGCGTTCCTCAGGCAATAAATCCGTGTAAGTGCTTTGCCAGAGTAACCGCCGAAATAACTGTCTCGTATCTGCTAATTTTTTAATGACAACCTGATTTGAAGAATTTTTCTTCTGCAATCGCAGCCGCATCAAGCGGCGCGAAATCAGATCGGATTCCGTTTTAATTCGTTCTTCAATGGCATCTTTGACCAGCCGCTGAATTTCTTCATCTATTGGGGTTTCAGTGTCGGCAGTTGCAAACGAGGCTTGCTCGAGTGCCTTAATGGTGTTGTGCGTTGTTTTGACCAGTTTTTTTAGATCCCGTGCCATTTTACGCTGAATACTTGAGCGCGTCGTAAAGGCCCAGACCAGGTCCCGCATTCCGGCCAGTGCCTGGGCATGGCCGCTGGTGGCAATTAAAATAACAGTTCGCCGGGGAGGGTTGTCTTTAAGATATTTCGCCAAAAACAGAAGAGAAGCGATGCTGCAGGCCTCATCCGCTCCAGGCGAATTGCCTGCAACCCAGGCGGTGCTGTCATAGAAAGCTTCCACCATCACGGCTTCTTCCTCGAGTTTAGGATCGCTGCCGGGAACGATAGCGTATATATTTTCAGAGATGACCTCTTTCCAGTTTACATCCGAAACCAGTCGGATATCTTCGGCCACACGTCCCTGCGGCATGGTTTCAAAATCAGCAAAGAGTTCTCTGGCCTGGACGATCGGCATCCAGAAACGGGGAAATTGGATTGGGTTCAGCTCAAACTTTTCTTCAAAGAATATTTTAGGCGAGCTTCCCCGATCCAGGTAAATCACTGCTTTGGCACCCAGGTCGGCCGTAGTCAGCCAATTTCTGCCTGATTCAAACTCCATTAGAAGGATCGCATTTTCAATGGTTTTGCCGCTTAATTCATCAAATCCGCCACTTCCCACATAAATAAGCGGTCCGCTGATGCCGGGTGCTGCTATTTTTTGCGGTGTAATTGCATTGCTGCTGATGGGACGAATGGGTATTGTAATTCCACGATCCGGAATTGTGAGGGAACTCTTGCCGTATTGCATAACCGGAGTTGCAAATTGTTGCGAGTCCACAATTTCAAAATCTAGCTGTGAAAGCTTCGCTTTGATGTAATCGGCAGCCGCCCTGTTATCCGCGGTACCGGTGCTGCGGTCAGTAAGAGAGGATAACTTTTGGATAACCTCCTTGAAGGCCTCGCGTTCCTGATTAGAAACCGATGCAGACGCACTGAATCCTGATAAAGCAGATATCAGGAAAACGAGGACAATGTATAAGAGTTGCGTGATGCGGGTTGACTGGAATTCGGAATTCGGAATTCGGAAGGCGGAATGAGAATCAGGGCTGAGGAATGAGGACTGAGAGTTATTGAACTCGGAACATGTGTCTTCTGACATATGTCTTCCGGTATCTGGTTGCGAGTTGCGGGTTACTGGATGCTCGATGCTGGATGCTCGATGCTGGATGCTCGATGCTGGTGGCTGGTTACTCGATATTCGGTCGGCATTCCGGACTGCTTTATTTTTGAAAGCAGTATCGAATTTGAAATCATCAAATCGTATATCAGTTGATCGCCTTTTTTTCATATGTTCATAAATGCGTATCTTGGAGGTAATAGTTGGCCACTAAGGCACTAATCCGGACGAGCCGGAATTGACTATTGAAAATTGAATATTTAATCTAACATCGAAATCCTGGTCCTCTGGGCCTCCGGCTCGTAAGGGTACGATCCTACGCCTCGGAGAGCCAGTCGAAGATCCCATCGCCGGGGGTCAGAAATAACTGGCTCTGCCTTGAAAATAATACAAAGTGTGGAGTGATCTAAAGTTAATGTATCGCATCGCTCTGTCGTTTATAAAAAAGATAAAATTCCTTAACCTGTCGAGAGCCTCTTGGCCGAACGGCTTTAGGCACTTTAGCTCATTTTAGGCACTTATATGTAATAAAATAAACACTCCCTTTCAGGGAGGAACCAGTGCCGGGCCCTCTGAACCCGGGTATCTACTTTTTTTATGCCTTCGTGCCTGAACTTTTAGCCAACGCCCTAATCCCGTGAATCAATCTGACCGATGGAGATCGACAATTCATCACGATCTTCGATTTTATCCACGCGGCCATCCCGGATCCAGATCACCCGATCGGAAACATTGAGCATCTTGAAATCGTGGGTAGCCGAAATGACCGTCACTCCCCGTTCTTGACTTAAGCGCTTTAACAGGGAAATGATTTCTTCACCTGTGGTCAGATCGAGGTTGCCGGTGGGCTCATCAGCCAGGATGATGGCCGGGTCGTTGGCCAGCGCTCTGGCGACGGCAACCCGCTGCTGCTGCCCGCCGGAGAGCTCAAAGGGTTTATGGCTGAATCGATCCCCCAGGCCTACCAGATCCAGGAGTTGCATTCCTTTTTCAACTGCGGCGTCGTTATTAAGGCCGGCAAAGACCATCGGAAGGGTTACATTTTCCAGCGCTGTCATGACCTGGATTATATTAAATGTTTGAAAAATGTAGCCGATTTTGCGGCAACGCAGCCAGGCCAGCTCGTAGGCATCGAGCTGTGCGATATCAACTTCATCAATGAAGACCTTGCCGGAACTGGGCTTGTCCAATCCTCCGATCATGTTAAAGAGAGTACTTTTCCCGGACCCGGACGGGCCCATGATGGAAATGTAATCCCCCTTGGAAATTTTGAGATCGATACCTTTGAGGGCCTGCACATCGATTTTTCCAAGTTTAAATGTTTTGGTTACGTTTGTAACGCGAACGACATTACCCACTTCTGCCATGGTTTCTCCCTTGTCGCTAGGCTCCGTCTAATGTGATGAAAATTCACTTGTAACTTATGCACATAAACGGGACTATTTACCCTGTTTTTGTTCCGCGAATAAGGTTTCCCCGCTTCCTAACCTCTCAGCTCCCTTGCCCTCTGCCTTCTTCATTGCTCCGCCCGCATCGCTTCCACCGGCTGCATTCTGGCGGCCACGAGAGCCGGATAAAAGACCCCCAGCAGACTGAGCAGACAGCCCACAGCCACGGCAGTAGCTACAGACCCAGCCAGATTTGTCCAGGAAACCGAAGTTAAGGCCACCGTGCCGAAGCGCAGCCATCCGTTAAACAGGGAAAAAATAGCGCCAATCAGCGCACCCATTCCGGCGCCGGCCAGGCCCTGCATTCCGGCTTCGAGGATAAACAAACGCAGAATGAATCGGTCCAGTGCTCCCAGGCATTTCATGGTGCCGATTTCACGAAAACGTTCCGTCACCGCCATTAGCTGAGCATTAACAATTCCCACGACACAAACCAAAAGGGACAGGATCACAAGCCATCTCTGCTTGGGACTGCTCCCCACGGTGGTATCTTCCGGCTCGAGGTCATAGCCGGATCGAATCAGCGTTTGGCGAAGTTCAGGATCCTGTTTGGCAAGCATGCCATTGGCGACATCATTGCTGACACCGACAAAACTCAAAAAAGAAACAGCCAGTACCAGGCTCATGGTAGTAATGACGGAACGGAAAAAGCGGGCTTTAATGCTTTTTAGAGAAATTTCCACGGATTTTAGGAAAGGAAGACGGACCTGTCGCTGCACGTGCCCGGTATCTTTTTCCGGCTCTGGTAGAATGGGTCGGTCGACCACGATCAAATCCTAGCTTTCATAATAATAACAAAATCTTTAGCATATTTGATTAAGGTTGTAAATGGGAATGATTCCCAACTGGGCTTATTTTTTCCGGATCAGATAAACACCGTCGCGAATGCTCAGCATGACCTTTTCCACGCGGTTTTCCCGACTTACTTTTTCATTGAAGGCGGCGATGGCCTTGGCGTTTTCGTTGGAAATTTTTTTCTTGAAAATTTTATGGCGCCAAAACACATTATCCACCAAAATGAGTCCACCGGAGCGTAAAATTCGCAGAGCTTCGTCAAAATAATTGCCATATGAAGGCTTGTCCGCATCTATGAAGACAAAATCCTGGTTGTCGTCCTCAATTGCTTCCAGGGTTCGAAGCGCAGGTCCCAATTTTAATCGAATCTTTTTCCCATAGGGACTTTTTTTAAAATACCGCAGCGCGATGTCGGCATATTCCCTGCTGTTTTCACAGGTCGTCAAAATCCCGTCTTCAGGCAGTGACTCCGCCATAAGCAAAGCGGAAAACCCGGTAAAAGTACCCACTTCCACGATTCGTCGGGTGTTTGAAATCTTGATAAGCATTTGCAGCAGTTTGCCCTCGACTTTACCTATACTCCAGCGGGAGCGTCCGGTAATTGATTCAGTTTCCATCAAAAGGTATTCCAGCAGATGTGAAAGATCGTCGGTGTGGGCATCGACATAGTTTTCTATCATTTCAGTCAGGTCTACTTCCATGTTCGACTCCTGGATGTATTAAACATAGGTTGAGCGGTTCAGGGTTCAACGTTGCGGGCTGAAAAACCCCGGGCAGCTCATATCATAGGGATAAAGGGGTAGTGTCTTCATCCGGCTTGATCAACTTAAGCGTAAATGTATGCAACTGCAGGTTTAGTGTCAAGTGTTGAAAAATAATACGGTTCATGGGACCTGCCCGCCATTGCCCTTGACACCCGATCATAAATCTGGGAATTATTTCTTTTTTCAGAAGTTCTTGGTATAAGCATGACATCAACCGGCGTGGCGGGCGGGTAAACAAACCATTATTGACGATCTCGTAAAAAGTCAAAATTATCGAATTTTGATCTTATAACCTATTGAAATAATTAAGTGTGAAATTTAATTTTTGTGTTTTTTGTGCCTTTTTGCGGCCACATCATTATTCCATGATTCCAACATTCCATCGTTCCATGCAGTGTAACAAGAGAATGGCCGCTAAAAAGCACCGTGATTCAAATGATTTGTCAAAATTTCAATATATTGAATAGGTTTGGGGTATGAAAAAAAACAGCCATCAACCCGAAAACAGGGTCACCACCGCTCCCGATCATGTCCAAATACAGACCATCACGGGATGCAATGCCAACTGCATTTTTTGCCCCAACGGTAAAACTCGAAAGCACATCTCCAGGGGCCGCCGCATGAGTTGGGTCCTCTACCGCTCAATTGTGGATCAGTGTATAGAGCTTGGGATACGGCGCTATTCGGTTTATCTGATGAATGAACCCATGCTGGATCGCGAATTGTCGGAACGAGTCGCATATGTCAGCACCCGGATTAAAAGGCCGCAGTACGTCAAGGTGACCAGCCATGGCGGACTCCTGACAGAACGTATGGCAAAAGGTTTGCTCGATTCAGGACTTGACAAACTCAAAATCTCGGTTCAAAGCCTCAATGCGGACACTTACCGGCATATCATGGGCCTTCCGCTCGATACGACCCTGAAAAATATCGATCACTTTCTGGAATTAAAAAAAAAAGGCGGTTACAAATTGCCGCGGATTGAAATCGTCATGGTCGACTCCATCCAGACCCACAACGAGATTCCCCGCGTCCGCCGATACTGGCACGATCGAGAGATCAAACTGTATATCGAACCGGTGGAAAACCGGGCCGACCAACAAAATATCCGCGACACCGCGGTTGGCAAAGAAAAACTGAAATCTTTTTCCTGGTGCCGGCGGTTGATGGAGCAGATTTACATTCTTTATGACGGCCGCATGGTGCAATGCTGTGCCGACTGGGAGCAGCGCAGCATCATGGGGGACCTGACCACCCAGAGCCTGGCGGATATCTGGTATGGGCAGCGATATAGCGATTACCGCCGCAGGTTTGCTGAAGGCGATGTCAAAGGGATGATCTGCGCCCGCTGCCGTAAACAGCTTCCGCGGAAATAAAAGTAACCTTTCACAGGTTCAAAGCTCAAGGCTTTGGGTGAATCCATGTTCGGGTTGGGTTAAAAACCGAGAATTGATGAACGATCCATGTTCATCGGTTCGGTCGGCGTCGTTGTTAAGAAATCGCCTTGCGCTCGACTTCACGAACGATAATGTGCTGCAATGCTTCGGGAGCATCTATTCCGGCTTGGCGCGGCATAATGAATAAATATTGATTTAAATAGTAAAGGTGGCATACAATGAGAGTTATCTAGTTTCCATCCATAAATGGCCCTTTTTTCTCTGAGCGGCGTTCTCCGCGGGTTTACGTCTGCGAAGTACG
>JAJRVC010000492.1 GCA_024277475.1 Deltaproteobacteria bacterium | reverse complement strand
TGTTCGAAGGAGCGGTGGCGACTATCTCAAGGGGGACTTTGATTACTTCGTATCATTCAGGCTTCAGTAATGGACACGAATGTTGGCCAGGAGGGCATGTATTTTGGACTGGCTGGAAAGCGTTTTTAAGGGATGGTAGTGAGTCTCTAGAAAATTCTTTTTACGAAACACTGAAGGCTAGTGGATATAATGTCGTTGGTGATCCATCAAATCTATTTAATAGAGATGAAGAATTGGCAGGAGCTAAGTATAGAGTAGCAGCAAGAATATTGGACATAAAGAAAAATATTTGTAAATTTATTAACTGGAGTTCAAGACTTACTGGAAGAGACAGCGGGGAAGCCTACATAAAAATTGAGTGGAGTGTATATTCTAATATAAAAAAAGAAACTATCATGAAGCATATTACAACAGGTTATTTTAAGGACAGTACTGGAATATTAGATGGCGAAGCCCAAGTTTTTATCGGTGCGTTCAGCAACGCTTTGGAAAATTTGGCGGCAAACCAAAAATTTTATAATATTCTTGCTCGGAAAGCCGACGACGTTAAAGTGGGGCGAGCCGGGCCGGTGGGGGATAGGATCGTCATTCCGAAGTTGGAGTTGTCCAGGGATGAATTTTCCATGCATGCGGATAATGTCGTCGATGCTGTCGTTACGTTTCCTCATGGTCGTTCGTGGGGATCGGGATTTATTATTTCAAAAAACGGCTATATTTTAACTAGGGCCTGTTTCTAAAAGGTTTCTAGACTTCGGTAGCCATTATGGCATGTTCATCACCCAATGGGCCGACACCACATCTCCGACGACCTCTGGTAGCGTCTTCAGCCACTTGTCTGTCCGTCCCGGCAAGAACGTCGAGGCAGACCGGCCAAGGACGCCCGCCTCATGCTCAATGGCATCCTCTGGATTCTTCGCACCGGCGCACAATGGCGAGATATGCCCGAGGAATTCGGCCCCTGGGAAACCGTTTACAAACGCTTCAACGCCTGGGCCAAGTCCTCTCTGTGGAAGCAGGTTTTGACCGAACTTTCTCGCGAGGCGGACCCCGAGTCCATTCTCATGGACGGTTCTTATGTGCGCGCACATCAGCATCCAGCCGGTGCAAAGGGGGGGGCGACGCCCAAGCTATTGGCCGCAGTCGCGGAGGCTTGACGACCAAGATTCATGCCGTTGTCGATGCACTGGGCAACCCCATTCGACTCAAGCTCACCGGCGGCCAAGGGCATGACAGCGTACCAGCCGTAGAGTTGATTGAGGGCCTGACGGCTGAGCATATCATCGCAGACAAGGCCTTTGACGCCCAACACATCGTTGACGCCATTGTAAAACAAAGCGCAATCCCGGTGATCCCACCCAGAAAAAACCGTCGTGATCAAAGAGCATACGACAAACATCTGTATAAAGAACGCCACCTTGTTGAGTGCTCCTTTTGTAAACTCAAAGAGTGCCGGCGCGTTGCCACACGATACGACAGGCTGGAGATAACATATCTAACCATGGTCACAATCGCATCGTGCCTCATCTGGCTGCGATGATTTAGAAATAGGCCCTAGTGGGGCGTTCTTTTCGGGGCTGACGTAATACCCCTCATAGTCCTGGCCGTTGACCTTGTATGTCACCGGGGCGCCCGTAGCCGCGTGGGAGGCGGCATGGGCATTTGGGGCAGCGGCAATGGTGATTCCTAGTAGAAGCACGAGCGCAATCAGTAGATACCTCATGGTCCTCGCTTCTTTCCGGTTCATGGGAACCGGCCGACATCGGATGTCGCCAAGTGCTCCCTTTGGCCTGCCAAGTGCGGAGCACGAATTACCGAATGCAATGAATTGCACTGTATCAAGGTAATACATATTCGGAACTCGTCCAGCATCAGCTCCCCCTGTCTGCCTCCACCAAGCCTGGTGGTGCAGTGACGGCCCGGAACACGTCGCTGGTCTCCAGATTGGCCAGGGCTTCGCGCTCAATCTCCGGGTCGCCGTCCAACGTTCCTGTCTTGGGCCGGTGGGTCTCGAAATGGACTTTGCTCGAAGTCTTGCAAAACGTCTTTGGAATTGATATTGTTGTAAATAAATATATATCATTTGATTTTGCGACCTGTGCACCTCCGACACGGATTACGGGGCCCTCTCTAGCCATACCATGAAACGAATCCTCGCCTGCATCGCTATAACGCTATTCTCCGGCCTTCTGGTCAGTGCGGTTTTCATATGGGGTTGGCATATCTTGTATCCCCTGGAATTGAAGACCTACGACTGGCGCATGCAATTCCGGGGGGTGGAATACCCTTCGGGGCATGTGGTCATCGTGGCCATCGACGATGAGAGTATGGAAAAGATGGGCCGTTTCCCCTGGTCCCGGTCCGTATTCGCAGAATTTGCCCGTAAACTGGATGGCTATTCTCCACGGGTGGTGGGGTACGAAATTGTGTTTCCCAAACCGGAGCCCGGGAGTCCCGGCAATCCCGACCCGGACGGCGAGTTCGCCAAGGCCCTCAAGGAGAGCAAGGCCCCCCAGATTCTAGGCTATGTCCGTATCTTGGATAAAGACGAAGAAGCATCGGAAACCATACCCAATGCCGCGACATATTCCTTTAACGCAAGCGAACCTCTGAACTTTAGAAAAATGGAAAGGGTGCTGGCCACATACTCGAGGCTTGCCGAAAGTGCTTTTTCTCAGGCCATGCTGTCCGGAGTGGGGGGATTTGATGGAGTGGTAAGATACTACACTATGGGAGAGGAGCGGGAGGGAATTTACTATCAACCCCTTGCGGTGGCAATGCTTTGTACTCTTAAGGCGTTCAATCCTCAAAAAATCAGATCCGATGAGGGCTTTGATGTAGACATATTGCTTGGACAGAAAAGGGTTCTCGCCGACAGATATGGTTATATATTGTTAAACTACAGAGGCCCTATGGGTTCAATCCATACCATCCCTTTCTGGAAAGTTTTTTCCGGAAAAGTCGATAAAGAGGAACTTAATGATAAATTTGTTATGGTGGGGGCAACAGCATCTTCTTTTTTGAATGATAAGATAACTCCAACAAGTACTTCTTTCCAGAATCTGGAAGTACACGCAACGGCATTGGACAATATACTTGAAAGGGATTATTATATAAGGCCTGGTTATGCATCTGGATTAGAGTTGATCTTAATTTGGGTTATGGTCCTCTTGGCTGCCATTGCAGCATGCGTAGTGAAAAGATCATGGGGACTTATGTGCTTTTTATTGTTGTTTATTGGATATATTGTTGCAAGTTATATAATATTAGTAGACTATCGCAACTGGATAGGATTGGTGCCCCCTCTGCTGGGACTTACTCTGACCTACATTTTGCTGGCTGGTTTTGTGCACAAATCGAAAAGAAAAGGACCATAACCT
>JAJRVC010000491.1 GCA_024277475.1 Deltaproteobacteria bacterium | reverse complement strand
TGGCCGCAACTCAGTCGGGTCCGCTTGACGTGTCTCAAAATCAGGACATTTGACAATGATCCGGGAAATATCTCCTTCAACCAGTTCGGGATCACTACCCCCAAAGGCTTTCCCGTGGCGGCGGTGGCCTGCTCCTGCTTATCCCAGATGCCGGATGTCCCAAGGCTGGATACTGTCATACGCAGCATCTCCTCTGATTCTGGCGCCTGATCATTTCCGGCCATTCCCGATTTTGTCCACCCTCGAGATCCTGAGCGCTATCGCCTTTGATATAGAACAGATTCATCGCACTCATTTCTCCCTATCACTTCCTGGCCCCGGCTTTGTGTTCTTCTGCGTCACCGCCGCTTCGTATCCACTCATCGACCTCTTTTTGCCGAAACTTCCACTATCGGCTGATTTTGCGCCTGGGCTTATTTATTACACTTATTCATAGTTATTTATTAAAAAAATCCCGGCCTCGCATTTGAGAGCCGGGATTTTTAATCTGGCTGAACCATTTTTTACTCTTTTATATTCAAGATTTATTCATCATCTTAATACAAATGTAGCATACAAAACCTTTTCAACCATTAAACCAATTGATCAGGTTTAACGATCTAGACGGTTCTCATTTGTTAAAAGATACAGCGCCGATACCAGCAGCAGACATACCAAGCAGACGATGAAAGCGGCATTAAAGGCTTGCGGTCCGCGGGAAGCATCAGGATAAAGGGTTTGCATGAGGCTTCCCAGGCCCTGCAGAAAAACTGCCGGTCCGATCATATTAAAAAAGTTGATGCCGGTCATTGCCACACCGGCCATCTCAAGCGGTACCATCTCTTTTATATGGGGATACATCAACAAGCCGGCGGCGTTGAAAAAGCCGAAGCAGAAGAAAAGCGAGGCTAAAATTGCAAGGTGTATTCCAGCCGGGATTACCGTCAAAATGATGATGGTCAGCGCAATGCCGATTAGACCGCCAATGACGACCTTTTTGTGGGTTCTAAACAGCCTGTCGGAAAGAATTCCCCAGCACGGGGCTCCCAGGATCATGCCAAAATTCAAAAGCAGGATCAGATTGCCGGTGGTCAGAGCGGAATACCCCATCACTTCCATCAGAAAGGGTCCCGCCCAAAGGGCCTGGAAGGCGGCAAAGACCCCGTAGCGGACAAGAGTGCTGAATGATATGATCCAGTAATCTTTTTGTTTAAATAGCAATTGGATATTGCTAAAAACGCCATGCAGGCTCATCGAGGACCCGCGGTCCCGGTTGCCCGGCGAATTTGCCGGCGGGTCGCAAACGACGACATAAAATACCAGGGTCAGAAGAAAATGGATGACTGCAATGAGTTGAAAGCCGGCCCGCCAGCCGATGTTCTCAACCAATACTACCAGGGGGGTTGTTGCCACCATATTTCCGACCGAGCCGCAGGCAACAACAACCCCCATGAGGACGGCAAACTTTCTGGGGCTGAACCACAGGGTCAGCAGCTTGAAAGTTCCCATTAAATTGCAGGCCATGCCTGCCCCCAGCAGGACACGACCCGTCACACCCAGCACCAGGGAATCGGCCAAAGAGAAAACAGCGGCGCCCAGGATACCGATGGCGGAAAGCACCGTCATCAAGATTCTTGGCCCTATTTTGTCCAGGAAGAGGCTGATCGGTATCTGGGTGAGGGCAAACGCATAAAAAAAAGAGGCTGAAATTAAACCAAGACTCTCGGTATCCAGGGAAAGATCCTGAATCAGCATAGGAGCAATAACAGCGCTGGAAACCCGATAAAACTGGGAAATAAAAAAAAGGGATGTGGAAATCGCTAATATTAACCAGCGGCGAGCCGTGTCATCCGGTCTGGTTTTTGGTGCCGAAATATTGTTCATCGCCGATCCGGTTATACAGGAAAATTTTGATTTGTCTGCGGTGAAAAACAGCTTTAACAATCATAACTCAACCAACCCTAACATTAGGGTCAGCTCTATTTCTTGATCCCATACTCACCGGCCAGCGTTTCATCATATTTTGCTTTTCTGGATTCGCACCTTTTTCTGGGGCACAGTTGGCAGCTATAAAAGGACACTTCCGTCGGGAAATAGAAACCGGAAATAGATTTGGCCGGAATCATCAAAAGGCTGTGGGTCAATTTCACGCCGATGGAAGCTTCCACGTCTCCGAGTAACTTAAACAAGGGTCCCTGCTCTTCAATGGGCCAATCCGACAATGATCCCGGGGCCATGGAGGACATTTTTTCCAGGGCAAATTCAGACTGCAAGTGTTTTTTTAACTGTTTTCGGACCGCATTGAGAGCAAGGTTGCCGATGGAATCCAGGTAATAATTTTCTAAAAGATCGCCGCAGGCGTTTTGTTTCTCACCCAATTTGCTGCCAAGGCTGATGACATAGGGAAAAATTCTTTCCACCCCGTCTAAATTTTTCCGCAAAACCCGGCTGTGCAAACGCACTCCTCCGACGTTGACGCTGTCTTTCGACTTTTCTTCAATATAGCAGACCGTATAAACTGCTTTAGGCTTAATGAGTTGCTGCACGGTTTCGACGAGATGCCGGACCTGATCCAAATTGCTGTCCGGCCTCATGTGGAGTTTTCTTCGAACCTTATCCAGGCTTAAATTTATGCTGATATTTTTTAAAGTTGCCATTTATGCTGATACCAATTCTTTCTGTAAGGTTAAACCCTTAGGCCGTTTTTCAGTGAACATGCTGATAAGAAACTGAAATTTTCAGGTGTCAGCGCCGCCGCGGCCACCTGAAAACTGCGAAATTATCTTTCCGACAACCCTGCCCAGGTGCGGATGACCTTGGCAAGCCGGCGCATTTTGTCCCGGGTGATCACCGGATACACGCAAATCTCGAGAATGGAAGCCTCACGGGATGTGCTTTGATTGTTTTCGAGTCGTTTTGTATCTTTGAAAGCGTTAAGTAAGGTACAATCGGACATATCAGAGGTTTTTGAATCAAAACCATGCTTCAGGAGATAATGGCGCAGGTCATCGCGTTTAGCGGGCTCCACCTTCAAGGGATAGTAGACGTAAATGTGGTCGCCCCCGTCTGCATTTGGAACTTCAATCCCCGGAACTTCATCCAGTTTTTCCGTCAGGATGCGGGCATTGCGCCGCGCGCCTTCGTTAAATTCATCGATATGCTTGAGTTGCAGCAATCCGACAGCCGCCTGTAGATTGGACAAACGATGGATGCGCGGGATTGATTTCTTAAAATTTTCGAGCATTTCATCTCCAACGGCAGAGTCCATCAGCGGTTGCCCCAGAAAAAGTTTCAGGCGCAGGGCCGGATACGCAGTCATGCCAAAAATAAGAGGCCGGGTCAGCAGCCATTTCAGCCAGATCGAAAAGGCATTTTGGGTGATGGCGCTATTTGTCGGTATGGGGGCCCTGGACAGTATTTCGCCGGCTCTTTGCGCAATCTCACCATCGGAGCCGGCAATCGCTCCCCCGCCGAAGCAGGGCATGTTTTTACCCTCGGCAAAACTGAATACGCCGATGTCTCCGAAAGTGCCGACCGGTTGCCCTTCGACCCGGACACCGCAGGCATGGGCACAGTCTTCCAACAGACGAATATTTCTTTGACGGGTCAGATCCGCCAGTTCACGGATGGGACAGGGCTGGCCGAAAAGGTGGGTCGCCAGAACGGCGCCGGTCTTAGCGGTTATTTTTGGCTCAACATGCTCGGGACCGGAATTGTAAGTCCGCGGATCAACATCGCAGAATACCGGTTGATACCCGAGCAGTTTCGCAACCAGGGGAATCACCGGAAAGGTAAACGCCGGAAAAATGATTTCCGCGCCCTTTTCCAGATCCAGTGCTTCCAGTGCCAGCTGAAACGCCGATCGGCCGGAAGCTGCTCCCAACACATGGGACACCCCCAGCCATTGGGCAAATTTAGTGTAGAATTCTCCGATGGCCGGTCCCTGTTGCACTTTCTTGCCTAAAACGGAGCTGACCAGTGTTCTTAAACTTCCCGGTGGAAGATTCACACATCTTCGAGGTACGGAGCCGATAAGTGCCATGAGGCTGTTCCTTTTAATCTCTTTTGGGGTTTAATTCCCCTGAGCTTGCTGCTGCAAAATGGACAAAAACATTTGAACGATACCCCGCGGCTTGCCGCGGGGAGGTTCATTGGTGATTTGCTAATATTTCGAAATTGCTACATTCTTTTCAAATTCAGTGTTTTTGGGAGCTATCCGTGCTGGAAAACCACATGGAATGTCGAAGATCCGTCTTTGGGGGGATAAAATAACGAACTTAATTTCCATGTACCATCTCCCGGCCGGCGGATATTTCAGCCGAATCTGTATTTTTAAATTCCTTCAGCGGCACGTCACGCCAGGTGCGCAGTCCGATCAGTCGCCGGGTGGCCCAGATCAGTACACCCAAAGCGATATGGAGCCAGTAGTCAATAAAACGGTTGACCACTGTCAACGATCCGGCTATCGGCATTGATAGTCCTACCACGCGCAGACAGCTGAAGAGAGTGATTTCCACTACGCCTGCTCCGGACGGCGTGATCGGAAACGCCGATGCCAGCAGCGGTATCATGGTCAGAAAAATTGCTTCGGTAGAACCAATGCGCAAACCGAAGGCCAGCGTCAGTGAGAAAATCCAGGCAGTCTCCAGTGCCCAGATAACGGCCGTTAAAAGCGTAATCGGGATTATTTCTTTAGGCCTGGGCCACATGCCGGTTTGAAATGCATAAATCATCTCTTGAATTTTTACCGGTATCCAGCCGGGAAGCTTTTTTTTGAATAAAAATAATACCAGCATGATGGAGGTGGCCCCCACGGCAATAATGCCTCCACCGATCAGACTCCAGGTGACCGCCGGGGGAAGCCGGTCCGAAAACAATATCCAGGATGCCAACGATGCCAGCATCAGTATAATCCAGGCATCAATCATGCGTAGAAACACGATGGAGCCCAGGGCAGCTGAACGTCGAATTCTGAAATTAATACGGGCCAGATGGGCGGCGTACACATCGCCCAGTTTCGCCGGTACCAGATTGTCCACAAAATTATAAAAAAATACCAGTAATGCGAATTTGGCGTTTCCTGCTTTGACGGGCAGATGGATCAAGCATCGCCGCCAGCGCACGCCGCGTACAATATAGGTCGCATAATGCGCCAATGCCCCAAGCACGATAAACCGTTTGTCACAAGCGGTGATTTCGTACCAGATTTTTCCAAGATCTACCATCGTGGCTGCGAAAATTAAAATGACAACAGCAATGGCTATACTCAGGTATGTGGGCCAGCCCCACAGCGCCGGGACTTTGGAATCACTGATAGGGGTACTATTTTCGTTTGGATCGTCCATTTCATTTTTTATTTGAAATTAATAACTTATTTCCTTGACGCTCAACAACATAAGGCCTGAACGATAGTCCGGCAAACCTCCTTCTGGTGATGATGGCATAAACCCTCTGGTCGCTGTCCAGGTAATTTTTCAGTTGTTCAGCGGTCTCCAGTACCTGTGCCTGGCGATTGGTATAAAAAAGAGCGGTTTCCTTTATCCGACGATAAAATACCAGCTTTTCATTTGCAGGTATCAGCTGATCATATTTTTGGGATAGCTGCTTTGTGCTGCGATAGGAGTTAACGGACGGCACAATCATGAAGAGAAAAAGGAGTATGGCAGACATTGTCATTGCGGCAATCGAGATGAAAAAGGCATGGTTTTTCCTCCCCAGTAAAAATAAAAATGCCATAACAATACAGATTCCCAGCCAAATGGACAGCAAGGATATTTGACCCAATTTTATGCCGATTTTGTATTCCATATCCACCAGGGGGTGAACCCACAAATAAATAATAGCCGCTAAAAAGATCCCCACCACAGGAAGAAATGAATACAAAAAACCGTTGCGGATTTTTGCAGTCGGGGAATTCAGCAATTCCTGCCAGCAACAGGCTACCAGCATCGAAGCGGCGGGAAACAAAGGCAGGATATAGGTTGGAAGCTTTGAACCGGCGATGGAAAAAAAAATAAATATAATACTGAACCAAATTACAAGAAACAGCGTTGATTCATGAATACTTTCAAATTTCCTGCGGACTGCATAAATGAGCGCCAGAGGCAAAAAACAGCTCCAGGGGAAAAATCCGCCGAATAACACGGGAATGTAATAATAAAAGGGATTTGGGTGCCGGGAGTCTGATGATATAAAGCTGCCGAGGTTTTGTTCAATAAAAAAATAACGGGCGTAATCAGGATTTTTAAAACTGACAAAGATATACCAGGGAGACGCAACCGCCAGGAATATCAATATCCCCCAACCGATCTGCATCTTCATGATAAATTTCAGATTTTTTTCAAAAATGAGATACAAGCCGATGATCATGGCCGGCAACGCCAGGCCAATCGGTCCCTTGGACAAGACCGCAAAGCCCAGGGCGCCATAAAAAAGGAGAAGGTTCCTTTTTCTGTGCCGGTCATCTTTATATCCGACATAAAACAGGTACAGGGCCAGGGTCACGAAAAACACCAGGCTGATATCATGAACCACGCTTCTGGAAAGCACGATAAATTCTACGGCTGTTGCCAGAATTACAGCGCCCAGGAACCCGACGGTTGTGCTAAACATTTTTCGGCCAAGAAAATAGGTCACTATCACACAGCCCGACCCCAGAACTGCCGCCGGCAGGCGGGCGGCAAATTCGGTAAATCCGAAAGCCAGAAAGGCAAGGGCCACCAGCCAGTTATAGAAAACAGGTTTATCATAAAAGGGTTCCCCATTAAACTTCGGGGTAATCCAGTCTGCGCTTAAGATCATCTCCTTTGAAGTGGCAGCGTGCTTACCTTCATCGATGTCCCACAGGGGTCGAGCACCTAAACGGAAGAAGAAAAGCGTCAGGCAAAGTGCGATCAGAATGAGAATCAGGAAAGCTTCATTTTTTCGGATTTTCTCTGGGAACATCTCTTCAGCGGTGTGATAGGGCGGATAAAGGCCGTTGCCGGTTTCTCCCTTGAAAGGGTCATTGTCATCGATAGAACAATCTATGAAAATTAAGGTATAAAAAAATAAAAGTCAACTGTTAAACAAGAGAGAATTTGGAGCACTAATTGGCGGGATTGTATCCAAGCCGGCGGGATATGGCTAAGGCACAGTTATTGACTAAATTTCCAAAGAGTTTTATCCGATCCGGTGTCACCCGCATGGCAGCCCCGGTAATGGAAACAGATGCGGCCGGTTGCCCCTGGTGGTCAAGGATAAGGGCCGCCACGCATCGCACACCTTCCTCCATCTCCTCGTTGTCTACTGAATAGCCCCGCTTCCGAATTCGTTCCAGGTCTTTGATAATTTTATCTTTTTCTACCAGAGTATAGGGGGTGAACGGGGTGAGATTCGATTGCTCCAGATACTCTTCAAGCTCAGAACCGTCCATTTTACTTAAAAATAATTTCCCCACGCCGGTGGCATAAAGCGGGACCCGTGCGCCCAGCCGGGTGAATAGCTGGAGTATGGAGTGGTTGCTCTGGGCGATGTCCAGATAGACCATGCTGTCTCCGTCGCGCACGGCAAGGTTGACGCTTTCTCTGGTTTCAGTCATGAGTCGTTCAATATGAGGCCGTGCAATGGAGGTCAGATGAATTTTTTGTTGCACCCGGGTGCCAAGTTCCAGGAAACGGAATGAGAGCGAATACTGTTTGGTGATCGGGTCCTGTTGAAAGTAATGCTTTGCTGCCAGGGTGGCAGCGATTCGATGGATCGTCGAAGGCGGATAGCCGGTAATGTTGGAAAGCTCCCGGATTCCCGCGTTTCCAGCCTCGGCAACTGCGTTGATGGTGTCGATAGCTTTTAAAAGTGATTTCATTGCTTGTTCTACATTGTGAAATTCAATTTTATTATACGGTATTTCCTAACGAATTCCAATGGTGCTGTCAAGACTCTTTCCACTTCCCGACCACATATTTTTCCATACCGGTAAGCAGGCTCACGGAAAAAAAATTACTTGACATCAAATTGTTTCATCTGATACACGTGCCGTACGGGAATATAGAACTATGTTCCATATTGTGGGACACTGGATAAAAACTCTTTTTTTTCTGAAATCAAGACACTGGTCACCCGCAATCTAAAGCAT
The DNA here is from genome assembly GCA_024277475.1 of Deltaproteobacteria bacterium. Next base: position 11,769 of record JAJRVC010000491.1, on the reverse strand, counting down.
TTGCTATCTGAAAGGACCACGGTTGCGAGGCGTAGGAAGGTCCGAAATCCTTTAATAAACTTTAATTGCCAAGGAGGTATCCAATGACAGAGAAAAAGAAACAAAAGGAGATCACAAACCAGAAGGTATCGCGCCGGAATTTTCTTAGAACAGCGGCCGTGGCCGGAGCTGCAGCCGGTTCGATCGGTTTTCCCGGAGTGATGCGTCTTTCAGCCGCCCCGACTATTAAGCTCAAGATGCAGACGGCCTGGGACGCCGGTACCCTTGGTTTTGTGAAATTCAAGGAGTTTTGTGAGAAAGTCGGCGCAATGACCGAGGGCAAACTCACCATCCAGGGGTTTCCGGCCGGCGCCATCGTGGGTACTTTTGAAATGTTTGATGCCGTCAAGGCCGGTGTTTTTGATGCCATGCACTGCTTTGAAGTTTACTGGCCGGGTAAAATCCCGGTGGCAACCTTCCTGTCATCCTATCCCTTCGGGATGGACCGTCCTGATCAATGGACTACCTGGTACACAGCACTGGGTGGCGTAGATATCGCGCGCGAGGCCTATGGCAGACATCACATGTACTGGCTGGGTCCCATCCAGCACGATGACAACCTGATCCATTCCAAGGTGCCGATCCGTTCTTTCGAGGATTTCAAAGGCAAAAAAATCCGCTATCCCGGCGGTATCATCGCCGATATTTACCGATCTGCCGGTGTGGCTACGGTACTTTTGCCGGGCGGTGAAGTTTATCCGGCTCTGGAAAAGGGCGTCATCGACGGCGCTGATTACGTGGGGGCTGCCATCAACTACAACCTGGGATTCGGTGAAATCGCCAAGTATATCATTATGGGTCCGCCCTCCACGCCGTGTCTGCATCAACCCGTCGACTTGATGGGAATTGCCATCAATATGAAATCCTGGAAAAAGATCCCGCCGCATTTGAAAGAACTTCTGGAAGCTGCCATTGTAGAGCATTCCAGGGATCAATACACGGCCATCCAGGCTGCCGACATCGTAGCTTTTGACAAGTTGCAGAATGAACAGGGCGTTGAAGTCATCCGGCTGTCGGAGGAAGATATTGCCAAGTTCCGGCGGTATGCCCCGCAGATGTGGGTCAAGTGGGCTAAGAAATCTCCCCTGGCGATGAAGGCTTTCAAATCCCAGCTTGAATATATGAAATCCGTCAAGATCGGTTACCTCACGGATGCGGATATGGTTGATTACAACGGTAAGAAACTGGTATTCTAATCCGGATTTATTTTGGGAGGGGATGCCACAATCCCTTCCCAATCTTTTTATGGGGGAAAAATTCCAATTCTGAATGCAGAGACGGAAATGGAACGGATTGTTATGTGCGCGATAAGAAAATTTCGGGCAGTGTGAGGAGTTTTCATGGAACTATTGAAAAAAATCATGGTTGCCATTGAGAAAACCAACATCTTCATCGGTAAGATGATGGTCGGGGTGACCCTGGTGGCCGTAGCTGTTATTACTTTTGAAGTGGTGATGCGTTATGTGTTCGGTTTGCCGACCAATTGGGGGCATGAACTCATGACCCTGCTTTTTGCGGTCCAGTATATGTTTGTGGCGGGTTATTGTCACTATCACCGTGCCCATGTACGGGTGGATGTTTTTTATTCCACACGGAAAAAAAGGACACGAGCCTTTCTGGATGTTTTCACCAGCATCTTTTTTTTCCTGTTTGCCGGGGTGCTGCTGTGGACTTGTTGGACCTTTTACTGGAGTTCTCAAACCATGCTCGGGGGCGGGACGATTTTCGGAATAACAGTCCCGGGAGAGCTGTCCTTGACCGACTGGGCCCCTCCCTTTTATCCAGTCAAATTCATGATGCCGTTTGGAGCCCTTTTTCTCCTCCTGCAAGGCATTGTATGGTTTATTCGTGATTTACATATTGCTGTGACCGGGAGGGAAATGACATGAGTATTGAATGGATTACCATATTGATGTTTGGCTCTTTGTTCTTTTTACTGGGTCTGGGACTGCCTGTGGCATTTGCCGCCGGATCGGTGGGCGTCATATTTACGGCCCTGCTTCAAGGTCCGTCGGCCGTAAACCTGGTCTCAACCCGGATTTTCGGGTTGATGATGAATTATCTTCTGGCGGCTATCCCCCTGTTTATCTTCATGGCCTGCATTCTTGAAAGATCCGGCATTATCGAAGAGCTTTACGAACTGGTGTATCAATGGATGGGGGCGATTAAAGGGGGCGTGGCCTCAGCGACGGTGCTGGCCTGTACACTACTGGCGGCCATGGTCGGAGTCATCGGCGCCAGCGAGGTGACCATGGGTGTCATAGCGTTGCCCCAGATGCTCAGGAGAGGATATGACAAATTTATTGCCTGCGGTTCCATCCTGGCCGGGGGTACACTGGGAATCCTGATTCCGCCCAGCGTCATGCTGATTGTTTACGGGTTGGTGGATAACAGCTCCATCGGCAGGCTTTATGCCGGAGCCATCATGCCCGGCATTATGCTTTCGGCAATGTTTATCGGATATGTCACTTTGCGTTGTTACATTAACCCCAAGCTGGGACCGCCGGTCCCGCCGGAGGAAAGATTACCCTTATCTGCCAGGGTAAAGCTTCTGGGCCGGATTGTGGCACCTGCCATCCTTATATTCCTGGTTCTGGGTACCATATTCACCGGTATCGCAGCCCCCACAGAGGCCGCCGGCGTCGGTGCGGCCGGAGCGATTATCCTGACCGCGCTTCAGGGGAAACTCAAATGGAAAGGTATAGTGCAGGCTGCCGAAAACACCTTGAAATCCTCTGCCATGGTCATGTGGACTATTTTTGGGGCCAACATTTTTGTGGGCCTTTATGTGATGGTGGGTGGAGGAGAATTCGTAACACAAATGCTTTTAGACTCCGGACTGAGTAATTGGGGAATCATATTGGTTATGCAGGGCATTTTGGTCTTCCTGGGCTGTTTCATCGACTGGGTCGGCATCATCATGCTGTGTGTTCCCATTTTTGGCCCCATTGTGCGTCAACTGGGCTTTGACCCGGTGTGGTTCGGTGTCCTTTTCGCCACCAACCTACAGATTTCCTTCCTTTCGCCGCCCTTCGGATATGCGCTTTTTTATCTGAAAGGTGTGGCCCCTCCAGAGATTTCAACCACGGATATATGGAAGTCTTCGGCCCCCTTCATGGGCCTTCAAGTGGTGGGGGTGGCCCTTGTTATGTTCTTCCCGCAAATCATACTCTGGTTGCCAAGTATTTTATACTAAAGCCTGTTGGTTTCTGCGATTGAATATGCAGGCGCCTTATTTTCGGAAAAGCGCCTGCATAAATCCAGAAGTCATGGAATCATGAAGAAAAAAACACGAAGCCCCAAAAAATATAAACCTTATCGCGCCCCTGTTTTCTTTGTGGGGCTTTTTTATGTGCTCCTGGTGGTATGGACCGCCGTCTGTATTCTGATAATCGGATCGAAGGCGATCCATGCCGGGTGGCCTCTATTTCAGCTGTTCATGATTGCTTTTGTGCTGGGCTACACCTGGTATTTTTCGCTCGGAATTTCATACAAGCTTATGATAGGTGATGGTTCAAAGATCGAACTGGCCAGTTTCAGGCGAGTGATTCGGGTTGAGGCCGAGGATGTCTCGATGGTTGAAGGCCCCAGATTCGCAGTCATGCCCTATGGATTCATCAGGTTCCGTTTGGAGCGTGAAAAAGCTTATCTGTTTTGTTGTATCACGGATCCCATACTCCAGAAAAACCTGCAAAAATTGAAGACGGCCAACCGCGAAATGATATTTAAAGGGCTATGAACTCATATAAAGATTTCAGGTGTGGCGAACAACCGGCGATCTGATGCGAATCCGGTTATCGACAGCGTTAGACGCCCTTAACATCTTTTTCTGTTGACGGATGAAACGAGATAAGGTAATTTAACGAGAATCTTAAAAGCGAATTATAGACTCTAAATTTGCAGGAGGAAATGATATGTTTGTCTTGTGGCCCAATGTTATAACACTATTTTGTTTTGCCCTGGTAGCCGGGACCGTCGGTTTCATAATCTACGGGTGCATCAAAGGATTTGAAAATACGTTTCCGGATGATTGAAGTTTAACGATTGGTTTCTATCCCTAAGCTATCCTGGATACAACCGGGGAAATTAGGGTACCCGGGCAAAGAATGGATATCGGGTACTCTGAATTTTTTAAGCTCCTGCTAAACGGGAAAGAGATTCTTTCCCGTATCGTGCAGGTCTCATTTAACACTGCCGGTGATCATGCCGGCCGGCTTCTTTTTTCCTCTTGTCTTTCCGTGGTCGATCCTTTTTCGTTCAATCGTATCTTTAGCAGGTTGCAGATTCGGCTGAAATTTTCCGTTCGATTCCATTAATGGGAACCAGCAGGATCTTTTACAATCGATTCTACATATTCCAGATGTTCTAACATTCTGCGTCTTGCCAAGTGTGCATCCCTTTTCTTAATCGCATCGACCACCTTGTAGTGCTGACCATATATGTCAAGCAGTTCCATATTATCGTAATACTTTCTAAGGCTTTCTTTCAGTATGTCGTAGATGGAAAACATTAAGTGCGTCTGGATTTTGTTGTGAGTGGCCTCAGAGATTGCCAGATGGAAATCCGCATCGTCTTCAACGACACTGCGGCCCTGGTCAATCTTGATCTTCATTGATTCAATACTTTGCTCAAGGCGGGCAATGTCCTCGTCTCCTGCTCTCTTGGCCGCATAGTGAGCGTTCCAGGCTTCGATGGCCTTTCTGACCTCGATAAGTTCAAGGACGGTTTGGGCATCTTCCCTTAAAAGCTGGTGCAGGGGTTCCATGATTCTACCCCCGACCAAGGATTTTACGATCGTCCTGTGTCTTTGGGACATCTCCAGGAATCCCATCCCTACAAGTGAATTGAGTGCTTCCCTCAGGGATGCGCGACTCACGCTAAAAAGCTTTACTAGCTCTCTCTCGGCAGGAAGAGCATCGCCGGGCTTCAAATCCCCCGTGTTAATGAGCGCTTTGATCTGCTCCACTATTTTGGCGGAAATTTTTTCCTGCTTAATTGGCTTAAAAACTGGACTGACCATAAGACCATTTTGAAGTATTTGTAATAAAAATGAAAAATTTGTTAGCAGGATCATTCGAGCTTATAAATCAAGGAAGAAAAAGATGAGCAAAAAATCTCTGTGCTCCTTACTCTAAACACGATACTATATCCCTACAAAATTTTCCTGTCAACTACAAACACCTCGCCGGAAAAAACCACTAAACGGTAAATTGCTTTTATGGTTAATCATCAACTGGTCTTACCATGGTTGTGACTGAGGTTAAAATATAGATCATTAACGGATAGTGATAGAGGATAGGCTGGATGGCAAAGCTTTTTGAGCATCGGGAAAAGGAAATTGGTCACATAATGAACATCTCCTGGCTGACCCTCTCATCGGGTTTCAGCTTGAAAAACAATTCAGAATCGTAGGCGCCCCGAACAATCTTGGAAAAATAACCCAAGCTCCCCTTTATTTCCTCATACTTTTTCTTTAATACACGCGCGTTTTCCATGGCCCTGTCTCTCAGGGGGCCTATGTCTTTCACTTCGACGTCGATTAGGGTAATGTGAGTGTAGTGTTTCAATTCTTCCGCCATGACCCACATGGCTGTCTGCCGGTCATACCGGGTCATATAGTCTTCCTCGACGATCCCCAAAGGGTCCTTTTTTTCCGCCACCCAACCGGGTGTTAAATAGTAGGTGCCCGGTCTCTCCTCAAAGGCCCTTTTGTGCACAGCAGGAGAGCCCAGAAAAAAGCCGATGCAGTCATGGCATTTAGGAACAATCAATCCCTGGTCTCTTGCTTTGACACCCACGATCCCGTTTGAACAGAGGCCGTATCCAAGCACGATTCGCTCAGCATAGCCTGCTGCCTCATCGACCTGCTCCTGGATTAGACCAGCCATCTCTTTGGGCGTGCGGTGGAGAACCTGTTTGAGATATCGGATCTCAACATGGTCGAGCCCTTTGCGGACCCTCTCCAGTTCCGGCTCCATCACACGGCACGCCACTACAACCGTCCGGCCCGGTGTCCTTTCAGAATTAATTGCTGACATGGCCATAGCTTTACCAGGGAATTGGTATTTAACAATTTTTGTGTGCCTCCTCAGAGTGCGGCAAGGGTATCCGGAGGCGGTTTGGACTTAAGCAGAAAGGAGTTCCTTGCAGAGCTGGGCCGCACCCGGAGCATCATAAGCATATCCATCTGCACCGATTTCATCGGCAAAACTCTGGGTGACCGGCGCCCCGCCGACGATTACCCTGACGCTGTCTTTCATCCCTGCTTCCTGCAAGGCACCGATCGTGTTCTTCATTTCAACCATCGTAGTGGTCAGCAACGCACTAAGGCACACGATGTCCACGTTTTTTTCTCTGATGGACTGGATGAATTTTTCAGGACTCACCGAAACACCCAGATCTTTTACTGAAAACCCCTGACCCTCCAGCATCATGATGACAAGGTTTTTTCCGATGTCATGCAGATCCCCTTTAACTGTTCCAATAACCACATTACCGAGTTTTTCTTCGTTTTTTCCCACAAGCACATCTTTGAGTTTGTCTATGGTTCCCGACATGGTTCTGGCGGCCAGCATCATTTCAGGAATATAGATTTCACCGGTCTGAAATTTATTGCCTACATCCGTCATCGCCGGTATTAATCCTCTTTTGACAACGTCTGCCGGATCGACACCCGCATCAAGGTCTTTTTGTGCCAATTCTACGACACGGGATATATCATTGCTTAGCAGCCCCGCCAGATAAGCGCGGACATCCAGTTCACTACCAGAGGCAACACCCTCTTTTTTGGCCTTGCCCTGGTATGCCCAAATTTTGCCCTGCACGCCCCCTTTCTCAAGCTCAATGGGATACTGTCCGAATTCAAAGGTGGCCTCAATCAGGGCTTTCATATTTTCCAAGGGTACGTAATCCGTAATAGAATTGGATGAGGCCACCATATAGCCGCCACCGGGTCCGATGGTCCTGATCCGCTCGTAGACCTCGGCTCGCACATCTTGGGGCGATCCCAAGGTGAGGGTTGAATCCAAATTGAGATTGCCGATCAGACACAATTTTTGGCCCCACTTTTTCTTGACTTCTTCAATGTCCATGGCATTGGGTTGAATCGGATTGAAACCATGAAAGCCGCAGTCGATCAGGTCATCCATTGTCTCGGTACAATCCCCGTCGCTGTGGAAAATAAATCCCAAGCCCTTGTCGCGACAGATATCACCAATTTTTTTGTACCACGGGAAAAGGTATCTCCTAAGGTGCCTGGGATGCACTAAAAGTCCGGTATTGTGGGCGATATCATCGGGATTCAATACGGCGCCGACACAGGGATGTTCGATTACCCTGAGAAAGGTCTCGTATTGAATCTTTCCGATTTTCTCAAACATTGCAGCCACAAGTGCTTCATTGGACTCAAGCGCCTTGAAGAACATGCCCGCTCCCATAAACATCCAGACCGTCGTATAAATTTTTCCCAAAAGGAGTACGGCTTTCATGCCGCTTGGCAGGATATTGTCAAAAACATCCCATTTGGAAAGATCAAAATCATCCACGGTGGGCCATCGGTATTTCTCATACGCTTCCCAATTTGTGATGGTTCCCTCATGTTCATGGGCCCATTCTCTTTCGGTGTGTCCTTCACCATACTCCGTATGAACCGAATCGCCCTTGATAGTCATGCCTTCCGGAGCGCGGACCGGTTCTAAAATCCCTGCAGAGGATGTTATATAATCAAATCCTGCAGTATACCAGAAATCTACCTGGTCCTGGGAGGTAACAATCTTTTTGCCAAGGTAGCCTTCTTTGGGCAGCTGGTCCACATGCCAGTCACCTAGCGGTACCCGGTCGGGTTCTTCACAGTTGAGCGTGGTCATAAATCTTTCAAAATCAGGTTTTGGTTTTCTGGCCATTTCCGATCTCCTTAAAGTAAGTTAATATACGGCAATTACATAGTGTTGTCAGGCCGTTCCGGCAATGATCCTCAGGACATCTTTTTTTTGAACGACTTCTTCGGGTTTCCCCGCAAAGATAATTTCCCCGCGCTCGATGACGTAAAGGAGGTCTGTAAAGTCAGGTACATGGTAGATATTCGATTCACAAATAAAAATGGACGGCCCCATACGGGTAATCCGCTGGATGCTGTTGGCAACTTCTGTGACGATCGCAGGAGCCAGTCCTTCAAAAGGTTCGTCCAGCAAGAACAGCTCGGCGTCCAAGGCAAGGGCCCTGGCAATTGAAAGCATTTTACGCTCACCGCCGCTCATATGGGTTCCTTTTCGCTTTTTATACCCTTTGAGGACCGGGAAAACTTCATAGGCCAGATTTATCCGTTGCTTTTCGGATTTTTCGGTGACCCTGGACCAGGTGGCGATTTCAATGTTTTCATGGGTGGTCAGATCCGGGAATATGCCACTGTCTTCAGGAGCGTAACCAATGCCCACACGACTGATTTCATGGGGACTCATTTTGGTAATATCCCGGTCTTGAAAATTGACATGTCCTCTCTCCGGTTTGAGGTAGCCCATGATTGTCCGCAGCGTTGTCGTTTTACCTGCTCCATTTCTACCAATGAGACAAACCACCTCTCCTTTTCCGGCCTGCAATGATACATTCCGCAAGATACGGCTGGTTTTGATAAAAACATCTATCGAATCAACGGATAACATAGCAATCTAAGTCCTCTCCTTTCGATTCATCTCCATAATATGGTCAAAGATCTGGAAGCACTCCTTCTGGCCTACCACATGACAAATGACGTCTTCATTTCCTTCGATTTCGTCCGGCGGACCATCTGCCAGGATCTTTCCCTGCTGAACCGCAATAATACGATCGGAATAAGAGAATACGATGTCCATGTCGTGTTCTACCTGGAGGATGGTTTTGATACCAATTTTATTGGAAGCCTCCACAAGAGCCTGCATGATTTTGTTTTTGTCGCTGGTACTCACACCACTGGTGGGTTCGTCCAAAAGGATGATTTCCGGCCGCAAGGCAAAGGCCGAGGCCACATCCACAAGCTTTTTAGTTCCCTGGGGGAAGTTCTTAACCTTTTCTTCTAATTGATCTGAAAGCTCAAACAGCTCTGCAATCTCCAAGGCTTCTTCCTGGACTTGTTTGTCTTTGGCAAGGTTTTTAAAAAACTTCAGCCCCTTACCTTGTCTTGAAATCACGGCCGCCTTTATAGTGTCCAAGATTGAAAGATCGGGGAAAATATGCAGCAGCTGAAAACTGCGGGCAATGCCGAGCCGGGTTAATTTTTCAGGACCCTTCCCGGCAATATTTTTGCCCTTAAAGAAAACCTGCCCTTCTTCAGGTTTTAAAAATCCGGTTAATACGTTGATCATTGTTGTTTTGCCGGCCCCGTTTGGACCAATGACGGATACAAACTCACCTTCTTTGATGGCAATGCTCACATTGTCCAGGGCACAAAAGCCCCCGTAAAATTTGCTGATATTAATAGCTTCCAGAATCATGATATTCTCTCTGAGGCCATGAATTTTTTTCTGATCAAGTTAAATAGAGTCGAGAAAACCTCCATAACACCTCCGGGAGCCAATATGACGATTGCCGCTAAAAGGGCTCCGAAAACAAATCTCCAGTATTCAGTGAAAGAGCTTATGACGTCCCGGAGGGTTATGAAGATAACCGATCCCAGCATCGGCCCAAAAAAATTGGTAAATCCACCCAATAGGGTCATGAAGACCATATCGCCTGAATGGGTCCAGAAGACCATTCCTGGATCCATATGTCCGGTTACCGGCGCAAGGAGCACACCCCCTACACCTGCAAAGCATCCCGAAATAATGAAGGCAACCAGACGATATTTTCTGATTCCGATACCCAGATACTCCGCCTTATCGGGATTATCCCTGATGGACGTAAGGCACAACCCGAAAGGCGAGTGTACAATCCGCCACATGGCAAAAGAAGCCAGGATGAGAACACCAAGACTATAATAGTAATAAGGACCGGAGAAAAACGCCATCTGATCCATGGAGCTGAAATCCATTCCCAGAAGATGTGGTTGCTCAACGGACATCCCCTCATCCCCGCCGGTGAGGTAATAGGTTTTCATCAAAAAGGAATGAAACAGCATGCCGAAGGCCAGCGTCAACATGGCAAAATATATTTTTATATAGCGGACACAAATCAGTCCAATCAGCATGGCTACGGTTCCGGATAGAAGAATCGTAACAAGAATGGAAACCTCCATATAAGGTATATTGAACTTCGACGTAAAAAATGCGGCCGTGTAACCTCCGATGCCGATGAACAACGCATGGCCGAAAGATAGAAGACCGGTATAGTTAAATAAAAGATTCAGGCCCAAAAGGGCAACTGAATAGGCAAAAAAGGAAAGGGTAAGGTAGACTTGGTATTCGGGACCCACCTGGGGCCAAACAACCAGAAAGGCCAGGATCAGAAGCGTAAGAATGATTCCGGTTTTATTCATGGACAAATCCCCACGTACAGTTGGACCCCATGTTGAAAAAATCAGAACGGTAAACCACTAAATTGTCGTTCCAAACAGACCCTGGGGTTTGAAAATCAGAACCGCAATAACGATCAGGTAAATCAATAGCATCTCCAGTTCCGGGAAAAACGCAACCGAGACGGATTTTAAAATACCAACCAACAAGGCACCGACAAAAGCGCCCTTCATGCTGCCCAGTCCGCCGATGACAACCACAGCGAAGGCCAGGACGATTAAATCAACCGCCATTTCGCTCATGGCCGCGGTGGTGGGAATGACAAGGGCGCCCCCGATGGTGCCCAGCACGGTCCCGAGGGTAAAAACCTTAACATAGACATTATTGATATTTATACCCAATCCCTGCGCCATCTCCTTATTGTCTGAAGTGGCTCGGATGATCCGACCAAAGCGGGTATTGGAAAGGATATAGGCCATGATCCCGGCCACGATGATGGAGGCAGCGATAACGATGATGTTATAAACAGGAATGGTGGCGCTGAAGATGTTAAGGGTTCCGAATGCCAGGTAAACACCCTGGGTGGAAAGGGGATACGTCCCCCAAATAAATTTAATGATATCTTCGATCATCAGAAGAAGGGCGAAGGTCAGTAAAAGCTGGAAATGTTCGTCACGATTGTAAACAAACTGAAGCAATCCTCTTTCGATGATTGGACCGATAACCGCAAGGGCAAACCCGGCAGCCAGCAGCGGGATGATGGCCAGCAAGGGTGGGCCTCCAAGGGCGAAAAAATATTTAACAAAAACAATGCCAAGATATGCCCCGAGAGCGTAAAAGCTCCCGCAAGCCAGGTTAAAGATTTTTTGTACCCCGAACACCAACTGCAGCCCAGCTGCCACAAGAAAAAGTACTGACGCATGAAAAGCACCGCTAAACAGTATGTTAATGATGAGCTCGGTCATGAGTTCCTCAATACTTCAGAACGGGAATTAAGCCCCCAAGGTTACGTAAGAGATAGCCTGTGAGAAATAAAAATGCCGGTTTTGATAATGGTATTCTGGTAGCTACCTACGTTTTGCAACTCCCTTCAAGGAGATAGAAAAAGAAGTGACAAAGGGGGCAGGCGCCTGGCTGCCCCTTGTCACCAAATCGCGCTAACCCTTTACTTGCTTTTCCCATGCAGCCGTCCACTGGTCAAAGGTATAACCCTCCGGCTTTTGGATCATGGCGGACGGTAGAATATTCACCGGATCAATCGTCTCTAAATCGTAAGGATTTTTGTGGGTAGTCAAGCCCATGAAGAACC
>JAJRVC010000490.1 GCA_024277475.1 Deltaproteobacteria bacterium | reverse complement strand
GTCACAATCTGTGATATCAAAACCAACAGGGAGAGGCGGTACAAGGAAGCCGCCCATGGTTTTTACTGAGCAAGGCGTTGCCATGCTCTCCAGCGTCCTGAAATCGGACCGGGCGATCCTGGTTAATATCCAGATAATGCGCGCCTTCACGCAGCTTCGCAGGATGCTGGCCACCCACGAGGACCTGAAAAAGAAGATCGAGGAGATGGAAGAAAAGTACGACCAGCAGTTTCAGGTTGTCTTCGAGGCGATCAGGCAACTGTTGGCGGCGGATGAGAAGCCGAAGAGGCGGATCGGGTTTTGAGTATACAGTATGTGGTGTCCTGACAGTCGGACCAACCTGGGGGATGTAAAAATGGATAAAGAACTTTTGAAAGGAATAGCTATAGCCGGTCTATTCCATGATATCGGCAAGTTCGCCGAACGAACCTATATGGTCGAGCCGGGTGAACGAAATGAAATATGGAAAAAATACGGACCCGAACACGCCTATCACACCAAACAGGTATTGGCCGACCTTTTCCCGGAAAGCGTGACAAGGGTCTTGGGCAAGGATCCGGGCGGCACCTGTACCATCCTTGATCTGGCGGCCTACCACCACCGACCACGCAACCCGCTTGAGACCATCATCCAGCAGGCGGACCATATTGCCGCCGGCCACGAGCGGGAACCAACCGACGAGGAAGCGGCCCGTTATAGACCAAAAGGCCGAGAGCGCAAGAGCCAGATACCGTTGATCAGCATCCTCTCCCGTATCGGCCTTCCTGGTCAACCTCCGGACCCCTCTCGGACCGGCATGCGCTACCGAATCCGGGTGCCGCCGCTCGATCGGACCATGGATGATGAAGAGATATATCCCTGTCCACAAGAGGAATATGAGTCCCTCGCCGTGAGGGAGGACTATAAAGGACATTGGCAGCAATTCATCAAGGAAATCAAGCCGCAGCAACCGGGAGAACGCGGCCTTGACATCATCGACCACTTTGACACCCTCCTCGAGGTCTGCCGCCTCTACCAGTGGTGCCTCCCTGAAACCACCAGGGCACAAGACCTGTCTGACGTTTCATTGTTTGAACATCAAAAAGCAACGGCCGCCATCGCCACCTGCTTGTACTATTATCATGAAGAACGTAATTCCCTCAAAGAATCGGCGATCAAAAAACGAGATCCAAACAAGTTTCTCCTTTTCTGTGGCGATATCAGCGGGATCCAGCAATTTGTTTATCAGATATCCTCCAAGGGCGCCTACAAAATGCTCAAGGGCAGGTCGTTCTACATCCAACTGCTTGCGGAGATCCTGGCCCGAAAGTATGTGGAAGAGTTCGCTTTGACACCTGCCAATATTCTCTACTGCAGCGGCGGCAAATTTTATCTCCTATTGCCCAATGCACGCTCTGTCCGCCCGAGACTGGCCGAGATGACCGAGGACGTCAACCGGGAACTGTTCGACATGTTCAACGGAGATGTTTATCTACGCAGCGATTTTGAAAAAATGTCCAGCACTGATCTGACCAGGCAAAAAGGACGAACTTTGAGCGAAATCTGGGATGACCTGGCCCGAAAAGTCTTTCTACGGGATAGACACCGATACGCCGATCTGGCCGCAAACGACTACGAGCGTGTCTTCGGCGTGGCAGTGAACCCGCATACTGCTTCCTGCTCCGTATGCCACTGCACCATGACCACGGATAGCCATGCCGGGGCGACCGACGACGAGATCCGGATATGTGATACCTGCCGGGACATGAAAGAGATCGGCAAAAAGCTCAAAGAGACCCGCTACATAGTCATGAGTGCCAACCGCTCAACGGTTGCCTCCGAAAAACCGACCATGAAGATTTTCGGCAAACATCTCTGGTTCCTGACCCAAAAAGCAGAGGTCAACGGCGACCACGGCCTGATCTGGGCTCTGAATTCCACATCTTTCCCCGGGTTGATCAAATCCAGCAGTGGTACCGGGCGAGTCAATGCAGCGCCGCTCATCGTCGGCGGCAACCACAGCTTTGACAAGGAATTCCAGGAGATCGCCGAGACAGCACAGGGTGTCCACCGGCTGGGGGTGCTACGGATGGATGTGGATAACCTGGGCCGGATCTTTCGGCAGGGTCTCAACCACTATCACCATACCTGGATGAAAGATACAAAAGTTTTCCACTCCCTGGGCCGAATCACCACCCTGAGCTGGCAGCTTGCCTTTTTTTTCGGCGGCCTGGTGCCGAAGTTTATCAACCAACACCCTGAATGGCAGGGAAAGGGAACCGTCGTCTATGCCGGCGGGGACGACCTTTTTGTCCTCAGCGCCTGGGACATGGCGCCGGATATCGCCTGCGCCATCCAGGAACGGTTTACCAGGTTCTGCTGCCAGAACCCGGTCTTTGCGATGTCCGGCGGCCTGGTTCTCACCGGCGGCAAGTTTCCGATTTACAAGGGTGCGGACATGGCCGGCGCGGCCGAGCAAAAGGCGAAAAACAACAAGACCGTTTTCAAGGGCAGCACCGGCCCGGCCGGGGAGGAGCAAAAAAAGTCATTCACCTTTCTTGATACCTCCATGCACTGGGATGAATTCGCCGCCCTCAAAGAGAGAAAAGAACGGTTGATGGCACTGCTCACAGAACCACGCACCCGACCATTGCTGGCCCGGCTCCAGGCAGTGGCCACCTCCTGGTACAAAAGCAGAGAGCGCTTGAAGCGCTATAAGACGCATCTGCCCATGCCGGAAATACGGCAGCTGTTGCAGGCGGAAAAATGGCGCTGGCAGATGGTCTACTCGCTGGCGCGTTTTGGTGGACCAAGAGAAGAGATCGAGCCCCTGCAACGTTTCATCCTGGAACCGGTCGCCGGCACCACGCGCCCCGGGATCGAGTTGCTGGGCGTCTTGGGCCGCTGGTGTGAACTTTTGCTCAGAAGACCGCAAAACCAAAAAGGAGGGGAATGATGACGCAAAAAGCAGAACATAACGAAATGCTTACTAACCAAGATGCAACGGCATGGGTGGTCAACGGACCTACTCCTGATATAATTGACAAAGTAGATTGCTTTGGAAAACACATCGGCAAGGATTTAAAAAAGGGGAACAACGATCAACGGGTCACCACCTCGCAGATCCGACAGATATTTACAAAAATGAAATCGATTGAGGCAAAGGGTTTCGACAAACCTGGCCAACAGTCGGAATTCACGATGCTGAAGCCCTATCTCGCCTATGCGGCCAAACGGCAAAACAAGGAAGGGCTCGACAAACTAAAGGATCGTCTCACATGCGGGATGGAAGCAGTTTTTGCCGCTGGAAGTGTTCAGGAGCAGGCGCAACGGTTCAAAAATTTTTGCAAACTGTTCGAGGCCATCCTGGCCTATCACAAGGCGCATGGTGGATCTTAAAAGGGGGCGGGGATATGAGTGCTGAAGAGAGACTGAAACTTGAAAAAAAGATATTCATCGATGGTGAAATCATCGTTAAAACCGGCCTCCATATCGGCGGCTCCTCCCTTGGACTGACCATCGGCGGCGCCAACAACGTGGTAATCAGGAACCCGGTCACCAATCTGCCGTACATTCCGGGATCGTCCCTCAAGGGTAAGTTACGCTCCCTGCTGGAAAAAAGCCTGGGATTGGTGGAAATTAAGCAAACCCAAAAGGACGGCAAAAGCGTCTGGGAAGGGAGGCTCTGCGAAAAACCAGAGCAGGATGTGGTCCAACTTTTTGGCGCCCCGGCGGAAAAACAAGGACAACAGCCCTCGCATGGCCCCACCCGCCTTACCGTGCGGGATGGCGAGCTTCTTAATCCTGGTTATCTGGAAGAGGGAGACCAGACAGACATGTATTGTACGGAAATCAAGACCGAGGTCAGTATCGATCGTCTAACCTCCCAGGCCAACCCCCGCAACTTCGAACGGGTGCCGGCCGGGGCCAGGTTCAGGCTGGCCTTGGTGCTTGACATCTACAATATCGACACCCGGGAATCGGGAAAAGACGACAACGGTAAGAATCGGGAAGAGAGATTTATGAAGCTGATCAAGCAGGGCCTGCGCCTGGTTGAAGACGACTACCTGGGCGGCCACGGCACCAGGGGCTACGGCCAGGTGGGTTTCCGTATAGATTCGGTGCACGAACGGTCGGCCGCAGACTACCGAACAGGAAATAACCCCAACAATAATTCATCGTTGCTTAGCAATTTTTCATCTTTTAACTGTCCGCGGTCGGAGGCAGCCGATGAAGTATGACGTCTATCATCTCTTCTTTGACGCCCCGGCCCATTTCGGCCTGGAAGGAATCGGCCAGGAACGAATCGAGTCAACGGTGCGCTCCGACACCCTATGGGCCGCCATAATCCAGCAGTGGCTCCTCCTTTTTGATGACGAGCCCGATACTCTATGTACAAAACCGCCGTTCGCGGTGAGTTCCTGCTTTCCGGTTATCAACGGCCGTCGTTTCTATCCGCTGCCCGCCAGCGCCCTTGATGAGCTGATCCACAAGGCGGAAACCGGACGGGAGAAAGATTCAGAAGAATTCAGCGTCAAGTCCCTGAAAAGTACCCGTTATCTTTCAGAAGAGCTGTTACGCCGGCTCTGCCGCGGCACTGCCATGACTTTTGAGCATCTCAAGGAGAAGCGTTCCCATTTTCCGAATGCCTGCCCGCAGACATCGCCGGAGGAGACAAGCGAATTTGCCGAGCAGCTCCAGCGCCCCCGGGTCAAGACCGACCAGCTCACGGGCGGGGTCGGTGAAAACGCCTTTTTTTACTGCGCGGACCAGCACTTTGTCGACCAGAGCGGCCTTTTCTTCCTGGCTACCTTCGAGAGCGAGAAGAGCAAAAAATGTTTCGAGGCGGCCTTGCGTTTGCTCGCCGACTCCGGCCTCGGGGCCGACCGCTCGGTGGGTCGGGGGACTTTCAGGCTGGACTCCTCGGATCCGCACGAGGTGACTTTTCCCACTCCTAAAAAACCTCATCAACATCTGTTGCTTTCTCTCTACCACCCCACCAAGGCGGAGGTAAAGGCAGGTATTCTGACAGATCAGAAAAAGGGTTCTTACTCACTGGTCCGGCGCTACGGTTACGCCACCGCCCCCGGGGTGCGGGGGGTGCGGCGGGCGGATATCTGGATGCTGGCCGAAGGTTCGGTATTGCCGGTACAGCCAACGGGCGATATCCCTCGGGTGGTGGAAAAAGACGGCAAGATTCCCCACCATGTCTACCGGTACGGCCGGGCATTCTGCCTGCCCATCATAAGGAGGGCCCGATGAGTGCGCCAAGTAAGATCAGAACCAGCTTTCATTGCACGATAACAACCGAGAGCCCCTTGCACATCGGTTCGGGTGAGGTACTGAAAAGGGATTTTGACTTCCTTGCTGAAAACGGCGAGATCCGGGTGGTAAGCCATGCCAAGTTATTCCAGCGAATGCAGGAGTTCGGCTCCGAAAAAATCATGCCCTTCATGCAGGCAATTGAGGAAGAACAGCCTCTTGTCTGGTTGCGGGAAAACGGCGTTTCCCTAGAGGATGTCGAAAGTCGTCCCCCTGTATCCTGGCCGGAAAGGCCCCATGAGATCCGTGGTCAGATTCGGGACGGCCTCGGCAACCCCCTGGTGCCAGGCAGCTCCCTGAAGGGATCGCTGCGCACCGCGATTTTGAAACGGCTCTCCAGAGAAGATGACAAGAAAACCGTTAATAAAAGTATTGAAGAAATCAAGAACAAAAGACCAGTGAGCAAGCGAAAAGCGAAGGAAGTTGACCGGGAAATCTGTAACAAGTTGTTGGGAGACGACCCGAAAACCAGCCTGATGCGCACCCTGAGCGTGGGCGACTTTACCTTTGCACCTGGAGATATCGATCTACAGAACGTCGTGGTCTCCCGCCTGGTTTCTGCAACGAAAATGGAACCTATGCGTGGGCGAAGAGGCCAACCCCTTAAAATAACGGTTGAAAAGATCAAAAAAAATTCATCCAGCGCTGGCCGCATCTCCTTTGATACCTTCCTGTATGCCCGGGATGAAAAAACTAATAAATCCTGCCTTGGCTTTAATGTGGAAATCGGCCTCGACTGGTTGCTTACGGCGGTTCGCGATTTGACCCGGGACTTTATCGCCGGAGAACTCGAGTTCCTCACTGGTAAAAACGGAACCTATATTGCGGGCCTGAGAACTTTTTATAAAGACCTGCAAAGGACGATGGCCGGGCTGGCCGACAATGAAGTGCTCCTCCATCTTGGCTGGGGCATTGGCTGGCGCGGCACGACAGGCGAGCTTGTCGATAACAAAGACCTGGCAGCGGATAACCATAAGTTACGAGAAAAACTGAATCTTGCGCCTGGACACATTGTCTTTCCATTCCCAAAAAACCGGCGGCTGGCGGTATCCGGTGACAATGTTCAACCCATGGGCTGGGTGCGCCTCGCATTCGAACCGGTTGACAAAAAGGCTTAGACGATCATGATGGTAGATTTACGAGAACTTTTTTTGAACCTACAGCAACAGCTTGCAACCGAACTTAGGATCAATCGGGAGATTATTCACCATCCGGGTTCCAAGGGCGACGCGTCGGAATTTGACTGGATCCGCATGTTCAACGCCCATATGCCCGTACGCTATCAAGTGGGCAAGGCGTTTGTTATCGACGCCCGCGGTCAATCGAGCGAGCAGATTGACCTTGTCATCTATGACCGTCAATACACGCCGCTGCTTTTTAACAAGAGCGGCCAGACCTTTATCCCGGCGGAAAGCGTTTATGCGGTATTCGAAGTAAAACAAACCCTGAACAGACATGCCGTCAAATACGCGGGAGAAAAGGCGGCTTCGGTAAGAAAACTCAACAGGACATCAACGTCCATATCCCATGCCGGCGGCACCTATGCCCCCGGAAAATTTTTTTCAATCCTCGCTGGAATCCTTTGTACGGACTCCGACTGGAAACCGCCACTGGGAGAGCCGCTTGTTGATACGCTTGCCGAACTAAAGATCGACGAACGTCTTGATTTCGGTTGTGTGATAACCGGAGGTTCTTTTGAAACCTTTTATACCGATACAAATGAAATGCCACTATCAAAACATGGGGCGACAACTTCACTCGTGGGCCTGTTCATGGGGCTTCTTAAACGGTTACAGAAGCTGGGCACCGTCCCTGCCATCGACCTGGCATCCTACGAGAAGGTACTAAAGGATATTACCGCGAGCAGTTCTAACGGAACTGGCGCTTGAGGTCGACCGGGAGATGGAATTTTAAGCTTGATCTGCAACTCGGCCGGCTTCTCAGTTAGTTGTAATCCTAGCCCGGAGGTACGTATCATGGGAGCGAATGAAGGACAAAAGAGTATGGATAAAGGATTGCAGCCACCTTCCAGTTGTGCCGGCACCCGCTGGCAATGTTTCCTCGACTGGATCAAACGTCGTGGAAAAAAGGCTTTCAGTTTTATGTTCGGTAAGGTATCCGACGTACATTTGCAGGATGCCCGGGAAAGATACTGGATTTTGTGGAGAGAAGTGGAAACAGCACTCTACAGCACCGCATCCGAGCTGGAACTTCCCATGGGCGATCCGCCCGGAAACACGTCGGAAGTAGAGAGTTATGTAAAAAACAGGCGTAACGAAGCGGACGGCCTGCTTAAGAAGATGAGGGCGTCGGAAGCAGGCACTGGTGATGATGACCCGAAGAGAAAAATAAAAAAAGAGAAGATTGAACAATTCAAGCGCCTGCTGAACTATTACAAGATTCTGCTCAAAGATCGCGAGTTGGTCACCCGACGGGAAAAACACCTCAGCGCTCTCTGGCGTGACATGACCTTTATTCGAATCCGTTTATTGACCGATCGGATCATTAAGGCCGACATGATGGCCATGCATATGGGCTTCTGCCGGGAAGAAGCACGGCGCCTGAAAGTGCAGGACAATCCGGAGATAAAGGAGTTGCTCCATGAGGCAGCCATGGAACTGGATGAATCGGATGCCGGAGGCAACAAGAATATTCGCGCCATCCGTACCATTTCCACGATTTTAACCCGACTCAACGACTTGCGTATACAATGGATGCATGAGCAATTGCGGAACAAGAATACCTTTCAATGGGCACTTATCTGCCTATTGCCCCTATCGCTCATCTTGTTATCTGCTCATAAACTTGTACTCTATCCCAAAAATTTTACGCCCATGGTCGCCCTCAAGAGCAGCAGTCCGACTTTTGATTGGTTCGCATCCTCCTCATGGTGGAGTACTCCTTTTCTGCTTTTGGAGAGTCTGTCTGGTCTGGTTATAAACCTGATGGTGGATAACCCGCTATTTTTTATTTTTTTCGCCGGCTTGATCGGCGGCTTCTTCAGTGCTGTGATGCGGCTGCAAATTTCAGATGGTTTACCCGGAGAGGGGGCCTATTTCAGATGGTACATACTTACGAAACCTTTTGTCGGCGCCCTGGGTGCCACTATTCTTTACATAATCGTGCATGCTAATCTCATTCAGTTCGACCTATTGGACGCAGAGGGATTCCTTGCCGCCATCACTAAGAATCCTATTGGCGCCAAGGGTTTTACTTTCGGGTTTTTAACCGGTTTTTCGGAACGGATTATAATGCCGACACTTAAGGTACAATAACATCTTCAAATGCTTCATGGCGTGGGAAAAAGGGGTAACGGCCTTGGGGCCGAACCCGGTCCAAGATGGCGCTAACTTTTTGATATGCTGATTTTTTACCAATTTTTGATGAACTCGTAACAACCCGAAAGGCTTCAAATGCTACCCAATAAAATCAACAAGTTACAAGACGAATCACGTCCGTCGAGCGGGTTGTTGCGAGACCGACAATTTTTAAAACAGGTCTAAAAACAGGGGGGTTACAGGAAATTTGTAATTGCCTGTTATCAAGGGAAAAACAGCCAAGACAAAGATGAAAAACAAGGAGGTGATGATC
>JAJRVC010000489.1 GCA_024277475.1 Deltaproteobacteria bacterium | reverse complement strand
TGATACCTAATTTTCAATTTTTCCCTGAGAATCAAGGTGAAATATCCGGCCTGCTCTTGGACAGTCATATTAAAAACCAATAGCCTTTTTGGTGGAGTTTATAGATTCCATCTCCCTTATTCACGGAAAGGTTTTCCGGACTGATACAGCCGCAGCCTTTCCTCTAGGGATTCCCTAAACCCTTTATCCCCACTATCCTCGGCAACAGAAAGTGCCTGTTGGATGATGCGAACAGCCCTGTCGAATTGACCGGTTTCCGCATGCGCGGCGGCCAAGGTATCCAGATATTGCGGATCATTGCGATGCTTGCCCTGTACAGCGGCCTGGGCCCAATTTACAGCCGCATCACCGTTGCGCACATCTTTGTCCATGTCAGTCGCCAATACCCAGGCCAGCGTGTTTGCGGCCATGCGCCAGTCCGGTTTCATCTCGAGAACTCGGCGGTACTGAGCAACCGCCGCTTTGCTGTTCCCGGATGCCCATAACGACATACCCAAATTGTAGCGGGCAGAGATATGCTCCGGATAGATATCCAGCGCCTTCTCGAAAGACATGATGGCTTCAGCGTACCTTCCCTGCTCGAGCAGGATGACGCCTAAATTGTTCAGCACGTTGGCATTATCGGGTTGATACGACAAGGCCTTTAACATCATGGCCTCGGCTCCCGGCAACTCCTTTTTGTTTTGAAGTATAAGGCCCAGCTGAAAATAGGCCTGATCCGATGTCGGATCCAGCGTAATGGCACGCTTCAGGTATTGATATGCTCGCGACCAGTCGCCCGCCATCAGCCATGCCTTTCCCAGGGCCAGGTGCACCGCAGGATTTTCCGGCTCGATCTCCAGCGCTCTGGCCAAATGTTTTTTCACTGCGGTTTCCATATCCAGCACTGCAAGCGCCATGGAACCGAGGACCAATAGCTGGTCCGGATCATAGCAGAGATCTTTGAGATCATCGATCCATGGGTCCTGGGCCGGGCGGAAGCGGATACAATCGGCCGCTCTGGCCAGACTCCTTTGCATGTCTTCCAGGCGGCCATAGTGTTCGTATACCTGAGCAATCAGCCGGTGTGCATCGCCGAATTGCGGGTCCGACAAAATAGCCTTTTGAAGTTGCGCCTCGGCGATTTCCCATTGACCTTTGTCGAGCGCTATTCGCGCCAGACCCATCAGTGCATACGGATCATCGGGCTCCAACGCCAATCGCCGCTCATAATACACCTTGGCTTTCTGCAACTCACCGGCCTTGAAGTAGGTATCGGCCAACTTCAAGACGGCGGGGGAATATCCGCCGGACAGGCGCAGGGTTTGTTCCAGAAAACCGATCATGGATGCGGTCTCGCCCCGTTGTTGATGAATGGATGCTGACAGGTAAAACCACAGCGCCGATTGCTTGTCATATTCCAACACCAGCCGATAGCAGGATAACGCCTGGTCATAGAACTGGTTCGCCTGGTAGAGTCGCCCCAATCCTCCAACCGCCTGTCCGAATTCTTGGGTCGCACCAACCTCAGCCAGCTTTCTTCTGACCTCGGCGTCGGCCTGGTTGATCTTTTCCCTCAGCGCTTCACTCCTCCGGCTGAGCGGCGGGACTTCCGGCAACCGGATTAAAACAACATTCATCCTGGCCTGGGAGAGGATTTCCATCATTCCCAAAGTTGTCAACGAGACCAGTGCGCAAAAGGCAGCCACCGGCCAGAATCGCCGAATCATTTCACATCCCCTCTAAGGTGATCATTTATTTACTCGCGTTTCGGCCACACATTCTGCCAGAAAACGACCCTGCCCATGCGATCATAGGGAGGATAGGCATAAAAGCCTCCGGTAACAAGATCCACCCAGCCGTCATTATCCATATCCGCGCTATCCAGGACCAGCAGATGCGTCGGGTCCGAGGCCAGGTCATGATAAACAAACCCCATGCCGGCATCGTTTTCAAACCAGACCATCGAACTGGCATCGGGTTTGTCCCAGTCATTGAAACCGCTGACCGCGACAACATCCAGATCCCCGTCCCGGTCCACATCCACCCCATTTGCAGCAAATGCGCCAGGCAAATCCCCGATTCGGTGATAAACAAACGTCAATTTACCTTTGTTTTCCAACCACTGGACCCCGTGCCAGGGCCTTGGCCCGGGCGGTATATAGTCGAAGGCATCACCATTCGTGTAAAGAATATCCGCGTCCCCATCGAGATCCAAGTCAACAATGGAAATACCACTGCTTCCGAAATCTTCGTTGGTTGATCCGTAAATCCGCCGGGTTTCAAACTTTCCCGCGCCGTCGTTCTCAAAAACGTAGATTTCTTCCCATTCTTGGGAAACCAACGCCACGATGTCCAGGTCGCCATCTCCGTCCATGTCCATAATGGGTGTATGAATCGTACCGGAAAGATTTAGAAGTACATGGCTGTCAAACGCCCAATCACCTTTATTCTCCATCCAGCGGATCTCGCCGTCATCGTAGCCGAATTGTCCCACGGCCAGGTCCTGGTCACCGTCACCGTCCAAATCTCCGCAGCGTACATCCGTGACACGGGCAACTTTTTCCACAAGTGTACGATTGGTAAATCCTCCCGCGCCGTCATTTTCCAGAACGACCACAGCGCCGATCTTGTCGTTGTTCGGAAATATCATGCCCATTTTTGCGATCAGCAAATCAAGATCACCATCTAAGTCGATGTCGCAAGGGCTGACGTGGGCCGGGCCACGCACTTCATTACCAATTTTGCGCTCACTGAATGTCCCGGGGGCTGTCTGCCGTATCCAACAGATCCGGTTGAGTTTGGCATCGCAGGCCACCACGTCCTTCAGGCCATCTCTATCCAGGTCAACAATGGTAAGATTTGTAATCCACGGCTTGCTGTCTCCCATGGGATCCCCAATAGATGTCTTTCGAATAAAATTTATGGTTTTACCGGCCTTCCTGCCAAGAGGCGCGGATTGGTCCCTGGCAGACTTTTCTCCTCCCATTCGAGCAATCATTCCCTTTAAATAATTCAAGGGTGATTGGCCGGTCCGATTGGCCTGATAGACGATCACCAGCAAGGGGATTCCGATCAAAACAACAGCAAGGGCCACCAGCGACAAAATTGTAGATTTCGAAACACGCATGACGATGTTTCCCTCCCGGCTGCCAATGCAGCCAAGTTCTAGTAATTTGTTACAAAGGCTAACATGCCGGCCGTAATCGCTGCATAAACGCATACAGCCGGGAGAAATCCCAGCAAGGCCTTGTCCCAATCACCGGAAAATCTCAACCATCGCCGATAACCACCACTAAGACACAACCCAATACCAGCAAGCAGAAATCCGCTCTGAATCCAGGGCACACCGCTGGGCCATACCTGGATCCATGGCATGCCTGCCGTACCCAAGAGGTCCCATCCCCAGCCGAATGGGTCCGAGAGGGTCATCAGTACAAAAGTGAAATTGGACATCAAGGTGTCCACAAAGAAGACTGCCCACATCGCAATGCCCAGCGGCAATACAGCCGGCAGGCTCTGCTGGAATGCGGCTGCGGTTGTTACCTCCGTCTGGCGAGACAAGACCAGCCCCAGGGATGTGAGCAACCAGAAGAGCAGCGGTAGGACTCCCAGAGCCAAGATCCACAGCATTGCAGCATAGAGGCCAAACTGTCCCCAGTCGGTCTTGTCCACCACATTAACCATATCGCGTATGCCGGGCCAGGGTGAATGCACGGTCAGGCTGTACACCGCAGCCATTACCATCAGTGCAATGGCCTGGCATGCCTCACCATTAGACTTGAACCGCCCCTGCCACGGGCCGTTGCGCCATTGCAACGACACGTTGTCAAAGGGACAGCTCTTGAAACATTCGAAGCACATCCCACAGTCGGCATTGCGGGTGATGCCGGCCACGCTTAAACCGTATGGACAAGCCCATCCATTTGAATTTCCGCGAAGACACGATCTGTCTTTGCATTTGCGGCAGACATCCTGTTTACGTTTTCGTACCGCGAGGCGGGCACCCAGGCTGAATGGAGAGATGTAGGCCGCTACCGGGCACACATAGCGACAAAAAGATCTCAATTCCCAAAGCATGGCCATCCCGATGGCCACGACAACCACGCTCAAAAGCGTTATTGCCGTCCAACGGGGCTGACCGGCCAGGGAAGCACTGAAGGTCCCCAGAACCATGAACAGGAAAAACTGCAGCCAGCGGTTGCGCAGCGACCTGGGCCAAGGCAGCCCTAGCCCGAAAAACCGATTTCGGCCGGGTTTTTGCCCGGACATACGGACTTGTGTGGTCGTACCGCGTTGGAGGAATTCCCCCAGGACAGGCAATGGACACAGCATGCACCAAATCCGCCCCCCCAGGGGGACCAGCAGCATGGTCAGGATGGACATGCAGACAATCCAGGTAAACATGACGGCCACATTGCGGCCGCCCACTTTGGTTCCCAGCATGCCCGCCATAATCACCACAACCAGACCGGTCAGAAACGGCAGACTACAGACAAACTGCAGCGGCCGCCACTTGATAATCTTGTCTATGAAATTGTTGCGGGTGTTGAGAAGAATACCTGTCTCGGCGAAATGCATCGATTCTGCATTCCTGTGAAATATGAGCACAAATCCTACCAGCAGAATTGCCGCCAGAGTCCCCAGGCTACCCGAAAATAGCCAGTTGGGCCGCACGATCAGATCCCCCTGCTCAAAGCCGTGCATGGGACCGCAATAAACGTGACACCGGTAGCGGGACAAGGAGACCAGCTTTCCCCAAAGTCCCTTCAAACCTGCAATGAGATGCACCTCCTTCATACGCTGGGGAGGGTCTTCGACGGCAAATGGATCTCGAACTTCCAGATATTCGCTTGCCGGAGATATTTTGGCATCAATGCGATAATCCTGCAGAAAGAAGCTGTGTCCCGTATCGTGTGTGGAAAAAGTCAGGATGAGATGATCCCCGCGAGTGGCCCGGATAATATAGGGATACGTACCGTACCTAAACGCCTCTACATGAATGGCCTTTTGGGTAGGCGCGGGCGTGGTTTTCCATTCCAGCAAAAGTGCCGTTCCAACACAAATGCAAATTATAATTGCCGATATAATGCGCTTTCGAATCGTCATATAAATCCATCGAAGCCAAGGATAAACCGAAGGTTAGTTCAATTCATGCCCGCTATGAGGCTTGGCCTGGCAAATGGCGTTAGGGTGCCAGTAGCTTTTGTTCCAGAATAAATTGTACAGCAAGCCGTGTTGCCCGACCCACAACCTCCGTACATTTGTCCTCATGACCCCCGGCTGCTTCAAATTTGGAAAACTCTTCGGGGTCTGCAATATAGTAAGGGCGCCCGAAAAACCGAATCTGAATATCACGACATATAATTGAACCCAGTTCTTGAATATAGCTCTGCGTGAATTCCCGAACAAACTCAAAATTCTTGAAGCGGATTCCCTTTCAATTAATTCCTCACGCATTCGACTCTCTTCCATCGTCCTTTCCTTTGCTTTATAGCGGTTGTTAAAAAAAGCATTCCGTTTTTCGAACGTTTTTTTCTACAACCACTTATACCATCCTTCAGTATTTCGGAACTTATTTTTGAAAAGCGGTATAAACGTAAAAAGCCCCAATCGAGCAAGGGACTGTTGACGAGCATTTCTCGGAGGAACAATTCATCTGTACTATTGAATAATAGAACAGAAAAGTCTAAACAGTAACGAAAGGCGAAAACAAAGATCCTGAGTCATCGAAATTCAAATCCGTCTCATCATCACTGATGTTCACATTGGGGTTCGTTTTCAACTCTTTCAGGCAGCCTTGCGATACCCTAAGGTTCATCAGTTCCAGGGTGTTCTTGATATGAACAATCCGAACCTCATTCAGGTCATAAGGCCTTATGGTCACCAGGGCGGCAGCCACAGCTTCGCGGTCGCTGGCATACGTCAGTGGTACTTTCCCCGCCTCCGGGCAACAAGATGTCAAACAATTTACCGCGGTTGCCTTGAAGTCAATTTTATCCACCAATCGCTGCACCGTAAAGTCGGCCTGCCCGATGCCCACTGCACTTCCTTCGCTAGCTTTCGTCAGGTCCCGTACGAATATGCGGGTCACCTTTGGCCATGGACGCTCAGCCCCGTAAGCGCATACGTCCCGTCCGACCACATTGGGATCAATACACTCACCGCTGATATCTTTACCCATTTCATCGATGATGAGCAGATCGATTTCAGCCAGGGGCAAGGTCGCCAGGCAGGTACGGGCCTTTTTTAGTAGTTCAGTTTCCACCGTTTCTATTTGATCGGCCGATGCCATTTTCACGATGGCGGTTTCGTGCCCCTGGTTCTCGACAATACCCACCCCAAAGAGCACCCGGGCCCGTTTCAGAAGTTCCCGGCCCGCCGAACTTATGATTTCATATTGGCTTCGGACGACCGACAGCCGGTGGTAATGCTTTGCCCCGATTTGGTTGCCCAACCCGATGGCCATCATTTTCAGCAGACCGCTTTCGGTGGGTCCAACGAAGTTCGTGTGCGGTTTCACTCTGTTTATCAACACAATTCCGTCGGCTTCCCCTGCAAATCGATCCAGAAAGAGCGGAATGCCGTCAACTTCTCCGAGTGATTTGATTTCCATAGTTGCTCTAATGGGCGCGCCGACACGCTCCTCTGTAATGCCCCGGCCGTCAAGAACACTGGTCTGGCCTTCCGGTGTAGCGCCGCCATGCGAACCCATGGCCGGAACGATAAAGGACATGCAGCCGACTCCTTTCAATTTACCAACCACAATTTTTACAACTTCCTCCAGGTTGGCAATACCCCGGCTGCCGACAGCTATCGCTATCCTGGCTCCCGGCTGGAGATTGAGCTTCCCTTGGAGGCGCTCCCATTCTTGGTCCATCACAGAAGGAATGGATGTGGCGGGCAGATCGGTATAAAGCTGGGCGACCATTCGCATTTTGGGCAGTTTGACTGAATGACTCATCCGGAATGGTCTCATCTATCTTGATATTTGCGCAATTGTCCGTTGAAAGGTGTCAAGCCGCTGTCTCCAATAAATGGTTGAGAAACTCGGTCGTGGTGTATATTCTAAATTTCTGCGCCCTGAACTTTGCATTACTCAGATTATGGACACATGAATTGCACTCGGTGAGGACCACATCGGCATTGATTTCCTCTGCCTCTCCCAATCGCCTTCGGGCCATGCTGATGGAGTTTTTGGCAAAGGCCCCCCGCACACCCCCTCCAGCTCCGCAACACAACGAATCGGCATGATGGTGCCGCATTTCTACAAAATTGGGAGCGATCTTTCGAATGATTGCTCGAGGTTCCTCATAGATGCCGCAATGACGTCCCAGGTCGCAGGGGTCGTGGTAAGTCACACGCTTGTCGGTCTTCACACCCAGGTCAAAATCTTTCAAAAACTGGGAAATGTGAATCACTTGAACCCCGTTTTCCCCCAGCCCTGCATACTGGGTCTTATTGTTGAAGGTACGGACACAGTAGGGGCACCCCGTGATGACCGTCTTAGCACCGGTGGCCAGTATGCGTTCAATATTGGTACTTACCAGGTTTTCGTTGATCGCAAACCCCACATCTTCCAGCACCCCGCTGCAGCAGACCTCTTCGATCAATGTATAATCGAGGTCGAGGCGATCCAAAAGCTCCAGGGCGGCTTCCGTGGATTCATCTTCCCGATACAAACCGACACAGCCCACGAAGTAGACGTATTCGGCCGTTTCCTTCTTCGGGCGGTCGAAATCTTCAGTCTCTTCTTCGGCATAGATATTGGTGCTCGTCTTCAGCACCTCGTTCATCGCCTTGAAGGCAGGGTGACAAGAGCCGAGGTTGACCATGTCCTTTCTGGCCTGTTTGATGATCTCAGGCGGATTAACGCCTGACGGACAATTCTCTGCACAACTCGCGCACGTGGTACACTGAAACAATGTCTCGATCAAGTCATCGTTCAGTTCAACAGTGCCCTCCATGACCTCCTTGAGGATCAGCATCTTGCCGCGAGCATTGTAAGCCGGGCGTTTGGTTATGCCGAAAACCGGACATACCGCTCGACAGGAACCACAGCTCGAACACCTTAAGAGTTGATCACGATACTTCTTGGCGAAATTATATCTATCTTCCATTCAGTCCTCTATAAGCCCATTTTGCCCGGGTTTAGAATATTCTTTGGATCCAATGCCACCTTCATGGACTGCATGACAGCCAGGGTCTCCTTCTCATGCTCCCAATCCATGTATGGGATCTTTGCCAGACCAATGCCATGTTCACCGGTAATCGTGCCGCCAAGTGACACAACCTTCCGGAAGAGTT
The DNA here is from genome assembly GCA_024277475.1 of Deltaproteobacteria bacterium. The sequence continues at coordinate 1,922 of JAJRVC010000489.1, read as the reverse complement.
TAGCCGTGGCCGCTTCCATCCGCTCAACCTCGTTCGCATTGGTGCCGTCAAAGCATATGGTGGGATGGAGATTACCGTCTCCAACGTGCCCCACGGTAGGCATCTTCAAATCATATTTTTCAGCAATAGCTGAAATGGCCATCATCATCTCCGGTACTTTCGACATGGGGACGGCCAAATCCTCGACGGACAGGTTATTGTTGATCTTGGCAAAAACCCCATACACCGATTTACGGGCATGCCATAATGCATCCGCTTCTTCCTTGGAGTCAGCCTTTTTGACTGTCGTCGCATTATTTTTCTGAAAGACAGCCACGATCTTTCCCATCTGATAGTTGGTCTCTGCTTCAGTGTAACCATCAGTTTCAGCAACCAGCAGTACTTCGACATCCGGTAAATTCGTGGTCGTATTCTCCCGGATGGCCTTGATACTCTGATGATCAACGACCTCTAGCGCACTAGGCAGAATCCCGGAATGCATGATCTGGCTAACCGCCCGCCCTGCATCTTCCAAACTTTCAAAAGTGGCCATGGCGGTGGCTATGAGCGGTGGTTTTGGGCTAATCTTCAGCGTAATTTCAGTCACCACTCCCAATGTACCCTCGGAGCCGACGAAAAGCTTTGTCAAATCATATCCCGATGAACTCTTCATGCATCTGGAGCCGGTGTGTATCAAGCGACCGTCGGCCAGGACAACCTCCAGGGCCAGCACATAATCTTTGGTCGTACCATACTTGGCACCTTTGATTCCGCCCGCATTGGTAGCCACGTTACCACCTAGCGTGCAAACTGAGCCGCTGGCAGGATCGGGTGGGAAAAAAAAGCCGTGGGACACCAGTGATCGATCCAGATCGGCATATACCACTCCCGGCTGCACCACCACCAGACGGTCCGCAATATTGATGTCAACGATCTTGTCCATCCTGCTCATGTCAAGAATTAAGCCGCCTTGCTGCGGAACCGCTAAACCTGCCAGTGACGTCCCAGCTCCCCGGGCGATAACCGGGAAATAGTCCTGATTAGCTGATTTTAGAATTTCAGAAACATGCTCTGCATTCAGTGGCCACGCCGCAGCATCAGGCATGTGCTTGTACTCCGAGGAGTCCTTTGAATAGGCTACCCGATCGATGAGCGCATCACTGAAATTCTCAGAACCCACTATACCCCTGATTTGCTCTTTAGTTTCTTGCTTCATGGTATTTGTCCTCAACGGATTGGCAGGTGATCGGTCCAAGTCGTATCGGCCTTTCATCTATTGTGCAATCGCATGACCTCGAACTTTTCCAATATGGTTGTCTGCCCATTGCTGGCAGCCTGAGGGCGAGGGCAAAGACGGTTAGTCCACTACCTGCCGGTAAATCTCCATAAATTCTTCTTCAGTGAGCAGGTCCTTCTTGTCCAGGGCCTTGGCCTTCAATAGGGGCACCATGGCCAATCTTTGATTTTGGTCGGCCTCCTTGCCCAACTTTTCCAGCCAGATACCCACTGAGTCGATGCCTGAGTTTTTGCCCATAACCACCTTGGCAGCGGGCAGCCCGGTCATCTGGGGGCGGAAGGGAGCCATAGACAGAAAGTTGGCCTCACCGGTCATCTTGGCCCAGGACGCAACGATCCCCGATTCGATCTGGTACAGCCGCTCGCCCACAATGGGCCGGTTGGCAGGGATGGTATGTTTTGCCAACTGGCAGATACGGCGGGAGAGTTCGGTGAATTGCCTGGTGTCTATGCCGAGGTCAACGCCGTACAAGGTCTTGAGACTCATGACCAGGTCTTCCATAGGGGTGTTGCCGGCTCGCTCCCCGATACCGGTAACGGTAGTGTGAGCCACACTTCCGCCGGCGGCCAAAGCTGAGACGGTATTTGCTACACCCATGTTGAAATCGTCATGGAAATGCGGTTCCAGCGGTTTGTCAATGCGTTCC
>JAJRVC010000488.1 GCA_024277475.1 Deltaproteobacteria bacterium | reverse complement strand
ATCACCACGCCCATGTCGTGTTCCACCAGGATGATGGTGGTGGCCTTCTCCTCCGAGACATCGAGAATGAATCGTGCCATATCTTCTTTTTCTTCCAGGTTCATACCGGCCATGGGTTCGTCCAACAACAGGATTTCCGGTTCCATGGCCAGGGCGCGGCCGAAATCGACGCGTTTGCGGATACCGTAAGGCAGTGTGCCGACATACGATTTTCGTATTTGCTCTATTTCCAGAAAATCAATGATATCCTCTACTTTGCGGCGGTTCTGCATTTCCTCTTTTTTTGCCTTTGACCAGAAATAGAAGAGGGAAGCGAAGACGCCGTGATTGAAGGCGAGGTGCCTTCCGGTCATCAGATTGTCGAGAGTCGTCATCCCCGCGTAGGTCTGTATGCCCTGAAAAACCCTGGCGATACCAAGCTTTGCGATGTCATAGGTTTTCATGCCCAGAAGCTGGTGGTTCATGAATCGAATCGAACCATTCGGCTCGGCACGATAAAAGCCGTTGATACAGTTCAGCAGGCTGGTTTTTCCGGCACCATTGGGTCCGATAATGGCCAGAATTTCACCTTTGTAGGCCTTGAAGCTGATATCCGTCAGTGCCCTGACGCCTCCGAAGTTCAAGTTGATGTTGGAAGCTTCAAGAACGACCTGTCTACTCTGTTCCATGCGTTCAGCCCCTCGTTGTCGACAGTTGCACACCCGCCAACTCTCTGCGAACAATGACAACGCTTACTGGTTTTGTTCGGTCTTTCCGGGTTGTACGGTCCTGTCGTCTTTCTCTTCCAGGGTGATCGAAAAATTGAATTTTTTGGGTGTTTTCACCTCGATGCCCTGCGTCACAAGGCTGAGAATATCGTCAACATAATCGACCAGATTGTCCTGGGTCCCGGTCAGCAATTTGCGGATGACAAGATGCTCAATGGTTCCCATGACGGTTGAGCGAATCAGATAGGGGGTCAGGTCGTTTCTGAATTCGCCGGTGGCGATGCCCTCTTCAATCACATCATAATAGGGCCGAAGCCGTTGTCGGAGCAGGTGATAGCTTTCGGTTTTCACGTATTTGCGATTCTGTTTGAGAATAAGATAACTTACAGCGGCGTAGTCCGGGTCGTTCTGGTGCAGCATCAAAAGCAGATAGATAAGCGCGCGCAATTTATTGGTGGCCCCCTTGATCACTTTCAAAGGCATTTCGATCATCTTTGCAAGTTGTCGGGATGTTTCCGCGGGTATGGAGAAAAGAATCTCTTCCTTGGACGAGAAATATTCGTATATGGTAGTTTCCGAGAGCCCGGCTTCTTGGGCAATGGCCGACATGGCAGCTTGGTGAAACCCCTTTCGGGCAAACACTCTTTTGGCGGCCTTCATGATCTGTTCCTGCCGCACTTCCGTTCGCTTCTGTGGTGCGACCATTTTGTCTTACCCCCCTATCGGGTTTAGCTGCTATCGTTTGAGCCCGGGTGACAGCCCGTCGACCAGCGTATCCATACCTGCGGTCTGCAGATACCTTCACGCATCAAAAAAATCAGAAATTTTGAAGTCGCCAAAGTCGCCAAATTCTTAGCTTAATACCAAATATAAGTCAAGAAACAAAATACTATTCCAAAATATTTATTATAATATTTCTATTAATACTAAAATTTAAGAAATATATATGGCATGCTTTACTCAAGATCTGAATATAGGTACGCTGTACCGATTTTTATAGAGATGATCCGACCCTGCATAAAGCGAATTCTTATTGTTATGTGCATATATGTGCGCTAATAATTTCTTATGAAATTAATTCAATCAAACAATCAACCACCCGCTTTAAGATCTTTTCCTGTCTTCCGCATGCCAAATTCCGACTTCAATTCACCGTCCCCCGGTATCTTTTTTCCATCCTTACCATACCTGTAAAACCCCTTGCCGACTTTTTTTCCCAGACGTCCTTTTTCAACCATTCGTTGGATTAGATCGGATTTGGCAACCAGCTGATCTTCTCCCAACAAACGCATAGATTCGCCTACCCGGGCAAAGGTGTCCAGACCGGCATTATCGGCAATCTCAAAAGGCCCGACATTCCAGCCATATCCCAGCCGCATGCCCAAATCAATATCCTGGGGGCTAACGACGCCGTCACTGACCAGATCCACGCATTCCCGAAACGCTGCAGAAAATATACGGTTCATGACAAAACCCGGAAGATCTTTGTGCACTTTGACCGGTGTTTTCCCCAGAGACTTGACGAACCGGGCGCCCCGCTGAAAAATTTCAGCGGAAGTTTGCTCGCCTTTAACCACCTCCACCAGCCCCATGAAAGGGACGGGGCCGAAGAAGTGGAGCCCCAGCAGCCTCTCAGGATTTGCAGCAACCCGGGCAATGCGAGTAATCGGGATAGAAGAGGTGTTGGTCGCAAGCGGCGTATCAACAGGAGCCAGACGATCCAGATCTTTGAAGATCTCCTTTTTGAGGTCTTCCTGCTCCAGGGCCGCTTCGATAACCCAATCCACCATCGATGCTTTTGTCAAATCATTTTCCGTGGTGATTCTTTCCAGAATTGATTGAGGAGATTCTTTTAGCAAACTTTTTGAGTGGAACTTTTCCAGTGACCCTTTGATCCCGTTGACTCCCTTTGCTAAGGCCTGCCTGCTCACATCCATTAAATAGACGTGATATCCTGACTGGGCACACACCTGGGCGATGCCCGCCCCCATAAACCCTGCCCCAACAACCAATACATTTTCCATGGTATCTCCTTTTAAATTCCGTATTGCCGAGCGTACAATCCATACCATCATTCAGTTATTGCAGCAAGCTGCGGGGAATTAAACCCTAAAAAGGATTAAAGATAATTACCTCTGTGGAAACACTTGAAGATGGGACGTTATTGTGGCAGGATAATTACGGGGTTTACTTTTCCCGCAAGGGATGGTGATTCACCCCATGACCGTACACCTTCACGTTGCAACTATGGGCTACAGTCAATCAGCCTGCATATAAAATAAAAACCTGGAGAGCATAGACATGAGCACAGACAAAAAGGGCATGCGCCGTAACCTGACCAGCTACGGAGACGCGGACTTTTCGCTATATCTTCGCAAAGCTTTCATCAAGGCCATGGGCTATACCGAAAATTCCCTGGGCAGGCCGGTAATAGGCATTGCCAACACCTATAGCGGCTATAATCCCTGCCATGCAAATGTACCGGATATCGTCGCTGCGGTTAAGCGGGGGGTGATGTTTGCCGGCGGTTTGCCGATAGAGTTTCCGACAATCTCACTGCATGAGTCATTTGCTTATCCAACCAGCATGTTTCTGCGCAACCTGATGTCCATGGATACAGAGGAGATGATGCTGGCTCAACCGATGGATGCCGTGATCCTGATCGGTGGCTGCGACAAGACCGTTCCGGCACAGCTGATGGCCGCGGCCAGTGTGAATATCCCTGCACTATCAGTGGTGACGGGACCGATGCTTTCCGGTAGCCACCGAGGGGAACGTATCGGTGCATGTACCGATTGCAGGCGCTTCTGGGCCAAATATCGGGCGGCCGAGATTAGCCAAGACGCGATTGAAGAGATCACCAATAATCTGGTACCAAGCGCCGGAACCTGTGGTGTTATGGGTACTGCCAGTACCATGGCCTGCATTACCGAGGCGCTGGGCATGATGCTGCCCGGCGGTGCGACTATCCCCGCTGTTTTGGCGGATCGTCTACGCCATGCCGAAACCGCCGGAGGACGCGCCGTTGCCATGGCTGCCGAGGACTTGACGCCGGATAGAATCATGACACCGACTGCTCTGGCCAATGGGTTACGCATCCTGCTTGCCATCGGCGGATCAACCAACGGCATCGTGCACCTGGCAGCTGTCGCCGGCCGTCTCGGTATTGAAATTGATTACCAGGCCCTTGATAAAATGGGTCGGGAAACCCCGGTGCTGATAGATCTCAAACCCTCAGGCCGGTATTACATGGACGACCTGCATAAAGCGGGCGGCATGGCACCAATCTTCCGGGAACTAAAGCATCTGCTGAACCTCGACTGCATGACCGTCACCGGTCGCACATTGGGAGAGGAAATCGATGATATGCCGCCCCCCTTCGAGCAGGATGTTGTCCGTTCCTTTAGCAATCCTATCCACAGCGGTGGTTCAATTGCCGTTCTTGATGGAAATCTTGCTGGTGATGGTGCCATTATCAAACAATCTGCAGCTACGGAAGAACTCCTGGTTCACACAGGTCGGGCCGTCGTCTTCGAATCACTCGATGATTTATCCAACCGTATTGACGATCCCGATCTTGACGTGAGTGGCGACGACGTTCTCGTCATGCGAAACGCAGGCCCGCGTGGTGCCCCTGGAATGCCGGAAGCCGGCTATATTCCCATCCCACGCAAACTGGCTCAGCAGGGCGTCAAGGATATGGTTCGCATCTCTGATGCCCGCATGAGCGGCACCGCTTTCGGCACCATTATCCTGCATGCTAGCCCGGAAGCCGCCGTCGGCGGGCCGCTGGCCCTGATCCGCAACGGTGACATGATTACGTTAAACGCGCCTGAACGAACGCTTAGCCTCGATGTACCCGAAGATGAACTTGAACGTCGCCGAAATGAATTTGCTCCGGCTGCTGGAACTGCAGGGATGCGCGGCTATCTGCGCCTGTTTCACGACCATGTTACCCAGGCTGGCAGCGGCTGTGATTTCGATTTCCTGACGTCCGGCAAAGCAGACAAAAAAACACCCTGAGTTGCTGGCGCAGCCCCAAAAAGAGCGCTGCATTAGTACGCGGAATTACCGATAGCCTGTGATGTTTTCAGATACGGTTTACCTTGATGCGGTAAGACAGTGCTGAATGATTTCATTTGGATCACTTCCAGGACCCTCATACTCGTTAATCAAGAACATTAGAAGCCATAGAGCTCGGCAGGGTTATCTGCCAGTATCCTGTTCCGAGTACTTTCATTATCCACCCAGTCGAGCAGCAGGTCAAGCAAATCGCTTTCATCCGGCGGATTCTTCTGACCCGGATGCGGCCAATTGCTCGCCCACAGCATTCGCTCCGGTGCGGCTTGCACCAGGGCACGAGCCTCCAGGCTGACATCCGCCCATTCAGGGGGCCCAGATTCTGAGGATTCATACGGAGCCGACAGCTTGACCCAGCACCGGCCGGTTTCGAGAAACTGCAGCAGCACTTTGAAGGCCGGATCGTCGGTCGGCACCGGCCCCATAAATCGTCCAACATGATCCACAACCAGATCGCACGCCACCCGTTTGAGCAGCGCCTCCCGCTCGGGAAATTCCCGGCCGTTCATCTGGAGCT